>CALWVH010000019.1 GCA_944384915.1 uncultured Clostridia bacterium
TGAACACCTTTATTGTAACTGATCGGTGAGTTTTTTTGTATAACCTTTTTCCCCACCCGCATAGCGGGTGGTTGTCTGTTTCGCTCTGCTCAACTGCCTAAAGGCACTAAAACAAAAGGCAAAACCAGCTGGTTTTGCCTTCAATTATTGATAAGCCATAAATTCGGATTTGCAGCTATCTCCCAGTAATTTTTACGGCAGCTCCAGTGTGATCTTTCCCAACTTGCCGCTGCGGAACTCATCCAGCACGGTAATAGCGGCCCGTTCGGTGTTGATCTCTCCGCCAGAAATCAGGAATCCACGCTTTTTGCCTACCAGCTCTAGCAGCTCATAGCCCTGCATATCAGAAAGCTCGATACCTTCCAGCTTATAGCGGGCGGTCATGGCCTGGGGATATGTATCCCGCAGCACTTCCAGCAAACGAGAAGCCAATCCTTCCACATCCACCACGTCATCCTTGACAGCACCGGTAAATGCCAGCCGTTCCCCTACAATAGGGTCATCGAACTTGGGCCACAATACGCCGGGGGTATCCAACAGCTCAAAGCCCTTGCCAATGGTAAACCAGCGGTTCTGCCGGGTAACACCTGGGCGGTCCTGCACATCAGCCTTACCTGCGTTGCCGCCCCGGCACATTTTATTGATGAGGGAGGATTTTCCCACATTGGGAATCCCCACTACCATTACACGGATAGGACGGCCGGTCATGCCCTTGGCCTCCCAGCGGGCGATCTGCTCCTGCAAAACCTCCCGGATAGCGGGCATAAAACCGTTGACCCCTTTTCCAGTACGGCAGTCCAGGGCAATGGCTTTGATGCCTTTTTCCTTATAATAGGCGATCCACCGGGCAGTTGCAGCTGCATCTGCCATATCGCTCTTATTCATCAAGATCAAACGGGGCTTATTGCCGATCAACTTGCCCAAAATAGGGTTGCGGCTGCTTACCGGCACCCGTGCGTCTAAAATCTCCGCCACGATATCCACCATTTTCAGGCTCTTCTCGATCTGGCGTTTGGTACGGGTCATATGTCCCGGGAACCACTGTATGGTCTGTGCTTCACTCATATAGTTGTTTTCCTCTCGTAAACCTGTTATTCTACCGCTCCAAAACGGTCAAAGGGGAACAGTCGGAATTCGGCCTTGCCCAGTACATTCTCTACGCTTACCATTCCTACTGCGGTATACCGACTGTCTTCTGATACCGGCCGGTTATCTCCCAACACAAAAATATGTCCTTCCGGAACTTTGGCTGGAAACTGAGTCTTTTCCAACGCAGTTGCAGTCTCTTTTGTAATCCCGTTTTCCAAACCAAACTGGGACTCATCCACAGCCTGTCCATCCACATAGACTGTCCCGGTTTCAAAATCGATGTCCACTACCTGATTTTCCGTAGCGATTACCCGTTTGATAATGGGTTCTTCCAGAACATTCACTAGAACCACTACGTCTCCCTGCTCCAGAGGCTGGCCAAAGGTATTGGTTACGATCAATCTGTCTCCATCATGATAATTAGGGTACATGGAAGTCCCGCTTACCGTAACGACCCGCAAAAGGAAGGTAAATATCAAAACTACGATCACTACGGCCGCTATAATCTCTTCCAGCCACTCGTAAGCCCCCTGAACCCCTTTGCTTTGAGTGGATTCCGTTCCACGTTCTAACGAAATAACCCGGTTTCCAGCGTGTTTCATTCTTGCCATATCATCCCGTACCTTTCGGAAAACTGCATACTGCATAAAGATCTCAGAATAGCAAAAAAGGGACAAATTCTTGTCCCTTTCTGTTCGAATTATTTTATCTGAGCTGCTCCTTAACCTTGGCGGCCTTACCAACGCGGTCACGCAGATAGTACAGCTTAGCTCTGCGAACGCGACCCTTGCGGACCACGGTGACACCCTTTACGTTGGGGGAGTGGACGGGGAAAACTCTCTCCACGCCTACGCCGTAAGAAACACGGCGCACAGTGAAGGTTTCAGCCACGCCGCTACCCTTGCGGGCAATCACAGTGCCTTCGAACATCTGGATTCTCTCTCTCTCACCTTCACGGATATTGACGCTTACACGAACGGTATCGCCAATCTCGAAGGAAGGCTTGCTCTCTTTGATAGAATCCGCTGCAATCAGTTTCAGTGCATCCATTTGTAAATCCTCCTGTTTTTTCAGACATTCATGCAAGGAACTCACCTATGCAGAGGACTGTCCGCTTCAATGTCTCGGGAAAACCCGGGCATTGAACCCCATCGGCAGCCTTCAGCACTGCTGAAACAGGACCGACGGTATCCAAATGCCTATGTATTATATCACATCACACATAAAATAGCAACTATTTTTTTCACTTTTCCCTAGAATTCGGAATTTCGTCAAACTGCAAATCCATACTATAAATTCAGGGAAAAATCTTGTGTTTTTGCTTTAGAATACTATAAGCATACCCTACTTTCCCCTTTCTTTCAACCCCCTTTGCCTGTTATTTGCCTCAAAAAGTTTGATTTTGAGGTAGAAAGCTACCCCTCTTTCACTTTTTTGTGGTAAATATATAAAAAAGCACCTGTATTTTGGAAATGGTTGCCGAGTTTTTTCTCTTGCGCAATAAAAAAATGCGTCCTATAATAAGGGTTAGCAAATGAATTTATTCGATTCACCTATTGCTCTATATTGCAGCATTTGGTGGGTTTGTTTGGATTCAGGAAGGAGGCTTCCACCATGCAAAACATGGTTAAACAAATTGTAGATATGGACCGTAAGGCCCGGGAAATTACCGATGCCGCCCAACTGGAGAAAGTCCAGTCAGAAAAAGACATCGCCAAGCGTCGGGAGGATATTCGCAACGAATATCTTGAGCGAGCCCGAAGAAGAATAGCACTGAATGAACCTCAGGAGCGGGAAGCCGCTGAAAAGGCTTGGAAGATTTCTGCGGAAAAATACCAGTCCCTTTCAGAAGATATGGACCGTATCTATAAAGAAAACTCAACACGCTGGATACAGGAGCTTGTATCGCGCGTGATTGGAGTGTGATGTCATGCTTTCAAATTATTCATCCAATGTGATTTTGGCAAAAGCCAGAGCCATGTATGGGCGCAGGCTTACCAAACAGAATTATACCGAGATGCTGGCCTGCCATTCTGTGAACGAAATCGCTTCTTACTTAAAGAGTCATACGGTTTACAGTGGGATTCTCTCCGGCGTCAATGATGCAGAAATTCACCGCGGCCGATTGGAGATCCTCTTGCGCCAGAAAATCTTTGAAGACAGCGCGGCCTTGTGCCGGTATGAGATCTCCGTAGGCGAACATTTTGCCCAGTATATTCTGCAACGTGCCGAGACGGAACAGATCATGCATAGCGTGATGCATTTAATGGCAGGTGCACCGGAGGAATATCTCTTTACCATGCCGGCTTACCTCAATCGGCATACCCGCATTGATCTTCCCGCTTTGGGACGCATCAAAACCTATGAAGATCTTCTTAATGCGCTATCTCATACCCATTATTATAAGATCTTACAACGATTCCGCCCCATACAGGGACAGCCTATTGACTATTATGGAATCGAAAATGCTTTGTATCAAAACCTGTATGCCTTGTGCTACCAGATTATCAACGAGCATACCCACGGGGAAACTCGCCGGCAGCTTATTCAGCTCTTTCAGGTCTATATGGATCTGGAAAATTACGATTCCATTGTACGCTTAAAATTCAATTACCATGCCGGTCCGGATTTTATTCGAAGCAGCTTGCTCCCCTTTGGCACTTTAAAAGATCGGCACATCACGGCTCTTTTGGAAGCAGAAACCCCGGAACAGGTTCGAGAAGTGTTGAAAAGCACTTCTATCGGTAAACGGATTCTCAAAGCAGATACCTCGGAAGAGTTGCTCTCCAGACAGGTGGAATACGAAGAATGCCGGAAAAAAATCCGATTCTCTACCCATCCTTCTGTGGTAATGCTCTCTTATATTTTCCTGATGCAGATCGAGCTGCATGATATTACCAATATTATTGAAGGCATCCGTTATCAGGTGCCATCAGACGATATTGCAAGTCTGCTGACGATCCTTCATTTTTCGTGAAAGGGGTGATGTTCCATGGCAGTTGTAAAGATAAAAGTAGTCAGCATGATCGGCCGGATGTCTGAGTTGGATCGTGTTGCGGCAGCGTGCGGCAGTTCCGGTATCTTCCATCCCGACAACTCCCTGTCCTTTTATTCCGATACTTCCGGGTTCTCCCCCCTATCTGAGGAAAACCCCTATGCCGGTTCTCTGCAAATCCTCACGGATGCCGCTGAAGGAATCCGCAAAAAGCCGGAAATGCTTTCGGAAGAAAAAACCGGGGAATACTCCGGGGGGCTTTCGGAAGCAAAAGCCTATGCCCTTTCTTTTTCTTCCTATTTAAACGGAATACGGGAACAGCGGACAGCAGCACAACAAAAGGTCACACAATTAAATCAGGCCATTGATAAAGTAAGTCACTTTGTGGGAATGAACTTAAATTTGGATGAGGTCCATGCCTGCGATTATATCAAGGCAAGGTTTGGCTGTCTCCCCAAAGAGAGTTACGAAAAACTTAATTCCTTTACTGAGAACCCTTATGTGATCTTTTTTCCCTGCTCCAATGATTCTCAGTATTACTGGGGCGTTTACTTTACGCCTATTGAGCAGGCACATGAAGTGGATCGAATTTTTTCCAGCTTGTTCTTTGAACGCGTTCGACTGACTGAAATGCAGGGTACGCCGGAGACGGCCCTGGAATCTATTCGCAAAGAATTGCAGCGGCAGTTAGACTTAATCGAGCAGCTGGACGACCGGGCAGAAAAATACTGGAAAGCAGAGCATGACCAATGCTGCCTGATATTCTCTTGGTTGACAGAAAAATCCACGTACTTCAGCATCCGCCGTTATGTCGCACGGTATCATGAAAACTTTGTGCTTACCGGTTGGATTCCCGCTGAAGCAGAAGGACGCTTCCGGGCCATGCTGGATAAGATGGATTCGGTGGAATACACTTTTGATGCCGCCGAGAACGAAATGATCCATTCACCCCCGGTTAAATTGAAGAACAAAAAGCCCTTCCGGCCTTTTGAGTTCTTTGTAGACCTTTATGGCCTGCCGGCCTATGACGAAGTGGACCCCACCGCCTTTGTGGCCATGACCTACATTTTGCTGTTCGGCATTATGTTTGGCGATTTAGGACAGGGAATCTGTGTTTCTATTGTAGGCTATTTAATGTGGCGGTTTAAAAAGATGGCCTTGGGCCGTATCCTCATTCCCTGTGGAATTTCTTCCGCCATCTTCGGCCTGATATTTGGTTCGGTGTTCGGTTTTGAAGAAGCGCTGAACCCCTTATATCATGCGTTGTTTGGCATTGAAGGCAAACCCGTAGAGGTAATGGACCCCTTCACTACAAACATGATTATTTATTCCGCTGTTGGCCTGGGTGTGGTATTGGTAATGATCGCTATCCTGATCAATATCTATTCCTGCCTCAAGCGCCACCGGTATCAGGACGGTTTGTTTGGTCCCAATGGAATTGCCGGTTTTGTATTTTACAGCGCCTTGGTATTGGGCTTTGGCTTACAGCTCATTACCGGTATGACCATTGTTACCCTTCCCTATGTAATTTGTCTCATCATTCTCCCCTTGCTGGTAATTTTCTTCCGGGAAGTGTTGGGGGATTTTGTAGAGCATAAAGAACATCCCCTGCCGGAAAAGTGGGGCGAGTTTATTATGCAGAACTTCTTTGAAGTGTTTGAATTTCTATTGAGCTACGCCAGTAACACCATCTCTTTCCTGCGTGTAGGCGCTTTTGTGCTGGTTCATGCCGGTATGATGGTAGTGGTGTTCACCCTGGCGGAAATGACCAGTGGCATTGGCTATGTGCTGATCGTCATCATTGGTAACGCCTTTATCATGGGCCTGGAAGGTCTGTTGGTAGGTATTCAGGTGCTGCGTCTCGAATTTTACGAGATGTTCAGCCGCTTCTTTGACGGCGACGGCCGTCCCTTTATTCCGGTGACTGTGCGCAGAAAGGAGTAATCCCTGCGCCGGTACATATATTCCATTCCTTATTTGAAAACTGGAGGTATTTATTATGTCTGCAACTACTGTGATGATGCTCGTTCTGCCTGTGGCTTTTCTGGCTGTTTCCGTTTGGTTTGCAAATCGTTCTGTAAAGCGCGGTGCAAAACCGGCTCGTGCTTTCTTCCGTCAGGTCGCTTCTTTTGCTGTGGTTTGTCTGGTACTCTTTGCCGCTCCTATGATTGCTTCTGCTGCTGGCACTGATACTGCTACCACTACTGCTGCTGTAACCGCTGCTGCTCCCGACATGACCGCTGGTCTGGGAATGATCGCAGCTGCTCTGTCCGTTGGTATCGCCGGCGTAGGCGGTGGTATTGCTGTTGCTGCTGCTGCTCCTGCTGCTATCGGCGCTACTTCCGAAGATCCCAAGGCATTCGGTAAGGCCATCATCTTTGTGGCACTGGGCGAAGGCATTGCACTGTATGGCCTGCTGATCTCCATCCTGATTCTCCAGAAATTCTAATCTGGCAACCAGGCTGTTACGGGCCCAGCCCGAAAGGCTGTTTCTGAGGCACCCGCCCCGGAACTTCCGCAAAGCGGGAAAACAAAGCCTTTAAAAAGGGCCCGCTGCAAAAACCTTTTCTGGTTTTGCAACGGGCCCCTTACCTTTTTTGAAAGCAGGTGATTTCATGCGCTTTTATTTAATCAGCGACAACGTGGACACTCAGGTAGGCATGAGACTGGCCGGTATTGAAGGCGTTGTGGTGCATGAAGCCGAAGAGGTCCGCAAAGAGCTCACCAAAGCAATGGAAATGGAAGATGTGGCAGTTGTACTCATTACCGAACGGCTGTTGACTCTTTGTCCGGAGCTTGTTTATGACCTGAAACTGAACCACAAGCGGCCCCTGATCGTGGAGATCCCAGACCGCCATGGCAACGGACGTACCAGTGATTCCATTACCCGGTATGTGCGGGAAGCCATCGGCGTGAAGATTTAAGCCGCAGAACGGAGGGATTCCATATGGTTACCAATGAAGAAAAATTGAGTAAATTCAATCAAGCGATCCACCACTATGCGGAGGAACAGCGTAAAAAGATTGAAGAAGAAGTTGCAAAGTTTAAAGAGAAAGAATTGAACGAAGCAGAAAATGAGGTCTTGCAGGAGGCCTATCTGCTGATACAAAAAGAAATGGCGCAGATGCGCAACAATATCACCAAGGAAATGGCCCATCGGGAAATGGATGCTCGGCGGGAATTGCTGGAAAAACGCCGGCAGATCATGGAACAGGTATTTTCTGATGCAGCTGCCAAGCTGAAAGAATTTGCCCAGGGTCCTGAATACGAAGGCTGGATGACCCGTCACTGTCGTGAACTGGCAGCCGTATTTAATGAGACGGAAACGCTGCTTTATGTCCGTCCCGAAGATGTCAAAATGGAAAAAGCTTTGGCAGAAGCCTTTGGAAAGCCCTGCCGTATTGTGTCAAATGAGGAGATCCAATTAGGCGGCATCCGTGCCCAGAATCCCGCAATGGGGCTGGTGGCCGACGATACGCTGGACGCCTTGCTGGAAAATCAGCAGGAGTGGTTTGAAGAGGCCTCCGGCCTCCGAGTCCAGTAAGCCGCCTGTAAAACACAGCGGCGCAAACTCGCGTCCTCTAACAGGGACGCAGAAAGGCGTGGTACTTTCGATATGGAAAATAAAGATGTAATTTTTGGAATAAACGGCCCGGTGGTCACTGTTAAGGCTTCCCGCAGCTTTTCTATGATGGAAATGGTATTGGTGGGAAAAGAGCGCCTGGTAGGTGAGATCATCGGTATCAACAGTGATTTTACTACCATCCAGGTGTACGAAGAAACTACCGGACTACGGCCTGGTGAGCCTGTGGTGGGCACCGGAAGCCCCATGAACGTAACATTGGGCCCCGGCATTTTGGATAATATTTTTGACGGCATTGAACGCCCACTAAAGGCTATCGCAGAGGAAAGCGGCTCCTTTATCAACCGAGGCAGCAGCGTGCCCTCTCTGGACACAGAAAAGCTGTGGGATGTAACAGTAACTGTCAAAGTGGGAGACACCCTCAGTGGCGGCGATTTTTATGCAGAGTGCCCCGAAACCCCTATTATCCGTCACAAGTGCATGGTTCCTCCCACCCTGTCTGGTGAGGTTGTTTCCGTTGTGAAGGATGGCCAGTATCGGGTTAACGATACCATTTTGGTGCTAAAGGACAAAAAGGGCGTGGAGCATAATCTTACTCTGTGCCAGCAGTGGCCTATCCGTACCCCTCGTCCGGTCACCAAGCGCCTCTCCCCCACCGTTCCCCTGATTACGGGTCAGCGCGTTATCGATACCCTGTTCCCCATTGCCAAGGGCGGTACGGCTGCTATTCCTGGCGGATTTGGTACCGGTAAAACCATGACTCAGCACCAGCTGGCAAAATGGTGCGATGCAGATATCATTATCTATGTGGGCTGCGGCGAACGTGGCAACGAGATGTCCCAGGTGCTGGATGAATTCAGCGAGTTGATCGACCCCAAGAGCGGACGCCCCATGACCGACCGCACCACTTTGATCGCCAACACCTCCAACATGCCTGTGGCTGCCCGTGAGGCTTCCATTTATACCGGCATCACCTTGGCCGAATATTACCGCGATATGGGCTATCATGTGGCTATTATGGCTGACTCTACCTCTCGTTGGGCAGAGGCTCTCCGTGAGATCTCCGGTCGTTTGGAAGAAATGCCTGCCGAAGAAGGCTTCCCGGCTTATCTTCCCTCCCGTCTGTCGGAATTCTACGAGCGCGCTGGTATGGTAGACAACCTCAATGGCACCGACGGTTCTGTGACTATCATCGGTGCAGTTTCTCCTCAGGGCTCCGACTTCTCGGAACCTGTAACCCAGAATACCAAGCGTTTTACCCGCTGCTTCTGGGCGCTGGACAAGGCGCTGGCTTATGCCCGTCATTATCCTGCCATCAACTGGACTTCCAGTTACAGCGAATATTTTACCGATCTGGACCCCTGGTACAAGAAAAATGCGGGCGAAGATTTTGTGAAATACCGTAAAGAGATCAACCGTATCCTCCAGGAGGAAAACCAACTCATGGAGATTGTAAAGCTTATCGGTTCCGATGTTCTTCCCGATGACCAGAAGCTGGTCATCGAAACCGCTCGCGTGATCCGAGTAGGCTTTTTGCAGCAGAACGCATTCCATGCAGATGATACCTTTGTGCCCTTGGAAAAGCAAAAGCGCATGATGGAAATGATCTTGTATCTCTATCACAAAGCTACCCAGCTTATTGCTGCTGCAGTACCTATCTCCTCTATTTTGGAAACCGGCCTTTTCGACAAGCTGGTAAAGATGAAATACGATATCCCCAACAACCGTCCTGAATTGTTCGACGATTATCTCCGGGAAATCGATGAAAAAATGGCCGGTATCCTCAATTCCTGACGGCCCGTCCCGCTAATGCTCCCCGTGCAGGGGTGTTAGCCATAAGCGCAATTTATAAATTTGCACGAGAAGGCGGTATATCATGATTCTTGATTATATTGGCGTAAAAGAAATCAATGGCTCCCTGATCGTTCTGGATGATGTAAAGGATGCTACCTATGAAGAGATCGTCACCATCCGTCTGGAAAACGGCACCCTTCGCCAGGGCCGTGTGGTACAGATCGAGGGAAGCCGTGTCGTAGTACAGGTGTTTCAGGGAACCCGCGGGATCTCGCTGGACAATACCCGTACTCGTTTGATGGGCCATCCCATGGAGCTGCCCCTTTCCCCTGAAATTTTGGGCCGTGTATTTGACGGCGCAGGCCGCCCCATTGACGGCCTGGGAGATATTTTCCCAGTAAAACGTGCCAACATCAACGGTACGCCTATGAACCCGGTTTCCCGGGTGTATCCCAAAAACTATATCAACACCGGCATCTCTTCCATTGACGTGCTGATGACTTTGATTCGTGGACAGAAGCTGCCTATCTTCTCTGGCTCCGGTATGAACCACAACGAGCTGGCAGTGCAGATCGCCCGGCAGGCCAAGATTAAAGACGCAACCGGTGATAACTTCGCTATTGTATTTGCCGCTATGGGCGTTAAAAACGATGTGGCAGAGTACTTTAAGCAGTCCTTTGATGAGTCCGGCGTACTTTCCAAGGTGGTTATGTTCCTGAACCTGGCTAATGACCCCATTATCGAGCGTACCCTGACTCCACGCTGTGCCCTGACCGCTGCTGAATACCTGGCATTTGAACAGGATATGCACGTGCTGGTCATCATGACGGATATGACCTCCTATGCAGAGGCGCTGCGTGAATTCAGCTCCTCCAAGGGCGAAATTCCCGGCAGAAAGGGCTATCCTGGATATCTGTATTCTGACCTTGCCTCCCTATATGAACGTGCCGGCATGGTGCGGGGCAAAAATGGCAGCGTGACACAGATCCCGATTCTGACCATGCCCAACGACGATGTGACCCACCCTGTCCCCGACCTGACTGGTTATATTACCGAGGGACAGATCGTATTGGATCGCAGCCTGGCTGGCAGCGGTATTTATCCGCCTGTTTCGGTGCTTCCTTCCCTTTCCCGTTTGATGAAGGACGGCATCGGCGCAGGCTACACCCGAGAAGATCATTCTGCATTGGCTAACCAGCTTTTTGCTGCCTATGCCCATGTGATCGATTCTCGTTCCCTTGCTTCTGTTATCGGTGAAGAGGAACTCTCCCCCACTGATAAAAAATACATGGAGTTCGGTAAGCTGTTTGAATCCCGCTTCCTGAACCAGGGTCCCAATGAAAACCGTACCATTGAGGAAAGCCTGGACTTGGGATGGAAATTGCTGACGACTCTGCCTCGTGAAGAGCTGGACCGTGTGGATGACGCTATCCTGGATAAGTACTATGAAAAAGCTAAAGGCGACGTAATCAGTTCTGTTCCGGAAAACACGGAAGACAGCGCCCAGTAAGGAGGTGATCCTTCATGGCACAAATCGTCCCTACCAAAGGAAACCTGTTATCCACTAAAAAATCCCTTACCCTGGCCCGCACAGGCTTTGAACTGCTGGATCGGAAACGCAACATTCTCATCCGGGAAATGATGGGGCTGATTGAACGCGCCAACGCTATCCAGGGAAAAATTGACAACACCTATGCGGAAGCCTATCTGGCGCTGCAAAAAGCCAATATCACCTTGGGAATCTGTGGAGAACTGGCACAGACCGTTCCCCAGGAAAACAACCTGCACGTCGCGTATCGCAGCGTAATGGGCGTGGAAATCCCCATGGTGTCTTTGAGCCGCTCTTACTACACCGTCCCCTTTGGCATCCACGGTTCCAATGACGCTTTGGATAAAGCTTATAATAAATTTAATGAAGTAAAAGAGCTTACCGCAGAACTGGCAGAAGTGGAAAACAGCGTATACCGCTTGGCCGATTCCATTAAAAAGACCCAGAAGCGGGCCAATGCTCTGAAAAATATTATGATTCCCCGGTTTGAAGAAACAGTTAAATTTATTACGGATGCCCTGGAAGAAAAGGATCGTGAGGAGTTCTCGCGATTGAAAGTAATTAAAAAGCAAAAAAGCGACAAATAAACCTTTCCCAATACAGTTAAAAAAGGAACTGCAAAGTTTTGCAGTTCCTTTTTTATGTTAGATTACCTTGTGAATAGGTGGCCTGTTTCGGTCAATACTATCCCATGTGCAGGAAATTCCTAAATTTCTGTGCAGAGCCCCAATACGGGTATCTTTTGGAAAGGAGCGTATTGATCTATGCTCGATATTATCGCCCTGATCCTGGTAATTATCGGCGGAATCAACTGGGGTTCCATCGGTATTTTCCAGTTTGATCTGGTGGCCTGGATATTCGGCGGGCAGGCTGCCCTTGTCAGCCGCATCATCTATACCCTGGTGGGCATCGCCGCACTGTGGTGTATCTCGCTGCTGTTCCGGGAAAACCGATTCACACACACAGACGAATAGCATTATATAGCAAAACGGCGATGGACACAAAGACCACCGCCGTTTTGCTATACAGAGCAGATTGCTCCATTATTTTTTCATGTTGAGAACGATATCACGGGTATCGCGGGCAATGACCAGCTCTTCATTGGTGGGGATAACAAATACCTTCACCTTGGAGTTAGGAGTGGAGATCTCGCCTGCGCCGTTGTCACCGCCATGTCCATGGACATAGACCTTGTTCAGTTCCTCGTCCACTTCTACGCCCAGATAGGTCAGACCCTTGCAGACATTGTAGCGATGGGTATACTGGTTCTCGCCCAGGCCGGCAGTAAACACGATCGCATCGCAGCCGTCCATGGCAGCCACATAACCGCCGATAAACTTCTTGATCTCATATATCAGCATTTTGTGAGCAAGAATTGCGCGCTCATCGCCCTGCTCTTCAGCGGCACAGATATCACGGTCATCGCTGGAAATACCGGAAATGCCCAGCAGGCCGGACTTTTTGTTCAGCAGCTCGCTCATCTCTGTGGGGGTCATATGCTCCTTTTCTGCAATAAAGGTGACCACAGAGGGGTCCAGAGCGCCGGAACGGGTACCCATCATGAAGCCATCCAGAGGAGTAAGACCCATGCTGGTATCAATAACTTTGCCGTTCTTTACAGCTGTAATAGAGGAACCATTGCCCAGATGGCAGGTAATGATCTTCAGGTCTTCAATGGGACGACCCATCATTTCTGCACAGCGATGGCTTACATAACGGTGAGAAGTACCGTGGAAGCCATAGCGGCGCACATGATATTTCTCATAATATTCATAGGGGATCGCAAACATATACGCCTCGGGGGGCATGGTGGAATGGAAAGCGGTGTCGAACACGACCACCTCGGGCACATCCTCGCCGAACACAGCGCGGCAAGCACGGATGCCCTGTACATGAGCAGCATTGTGGAGAGGAGCCAGAGGAATCAGGCTCTCAATGCCTTCGATGACTTTCTCATCCACCAGTACCGACTCGCTGAACAGAGAACCACCCTGCACAATACGATGGCCGATAGCGGAAACTTCATCCAGGCTCTTAATCACGCCCACCTCTTCATCGGTCAGAGCGTTCTTCACCTGCTCAAAAGCAGCGGTATGGTCCTTCATGGGGACTTCGATATTTTTGGAACGGCCGTCTGCTGTCTTATGGCCAAAAAGGCCCATTTCCATACCGATCCGCTCACAGTTGCCCTTACACAGCATCTGCTCATTTTCCATATCAATGAGCTGATACTTCAGGGAAGAGCTTCCTGCATTGATAACCAGAATTTTCATTACTTATTTCTTCCTCCTACTCTACTTCTGCACCGTTTTCCCTTTAAAAATATGTCCAACGGAACATGATAAACAAAATATGATCCCCTTTTCGAAGCGCTTGCAACGTAAAAGGGAATGCTGTATATTATAATAGTACAAATTACAGGCAAATTCAAGGAGTTTCATGTAAAATGAAGGAGAAACCTGTATTTTCAGGGATTATTTGTGAATTCAACCCCCTGCACCGGGGGCATCAATATTTGCTTACACAAGCTAAGAGCCACTCCCAGGGAGTCATATGCGTAATGAGCGGCAACTGGGTTCAAAGAGGGGAACCTGCTATCCTCTCCAAGTTTGCCCGGGCAGAAGCTGCTGTCCGCTGCGGCGCTGACGTGGTGATAGAACTCCCTGTTTCCTGGGCCTGCGCCCCTGCAGAACGGTTTGCTTATGGGGCGGTTTCTCTTCTGCACAGCCTTGGCTGCGTGGAGGAGCTTTGGTTTGGCAGCGAATGCGGAGATGCTTGCCTTCTTGAAAAACTGGCGCAGTTTTTGGTATCAGAGGATTTCCAGAAGGCTCTTCTCCCCTTTTTGCGCACTGGAATCAGCTTTGCTGCCGCCAGACAAAAAGCCGTGGAAAATACCTTTGGCCCACAGTATGCCGCTACTCTGGAAAGCGCCAACAACATTTTAGGGATAGAATACTGTAAAGCTCTTCTTCGGTGTCAAAGCAAAATGAAGCCTAAAACCATCCAACGGATTGGTGGGCAGCATGACAGTATGGAAGAGGTCTTGCCCCATGCCATTCTTTCAGCCTCCCAATTACGCCAGCTTTTGGCACAAGGGCAACCGCTCAACGGCCTGATACCAGGACCCTCTCTGGAGATCATTTCCAGGGAAATGGATGGTGGGCGCTGTCCGGCAGACTTTTCCCTGTTGGAACGGGCGGTACTTGCCAGACTGCGCATGATGAGCGCCGCGGATTTCGCGGCTCTGCCGGATATCAGCGAGGGGCTGGAAAACCGCTTGTACGCGCTCTCTCGCAGCGCACAAAGCCTCCAGGAGCTATATGATGGGGTGAAATCCAAGCGCTACAGCCATGCCCGTATACGCAGGCTCATTGCCTATGCTTTTATTGGGATTTCGAATCCGTTACTGGATTCCCCTCCCTATGCCCGGATTTTGGCCGCAAGCGGACAAGGAAAGCAAATGCTGGGGGAAATCGCTCGTTCTTCTCAAATCCCCCTACTCACCCGCCCCAAAGACTTTTTCTCCGCCTCGCCAGAAATCGCGGGTGTTTTTGAAACGGAACAGAGAGCAACCGATCTGTACGCACTTTCCCTCCCCTCTCCCCCTGCCTGCGGCTGGGAATGCCGTCATAAACTGCAAATCATCATTCCTTCTACAAAAAGCACTTGATTTTTCAGTGTGCTTTGTCATATGATATCAAAAGAGCTTTTTTCTATATTCTTGAATTGCCTTTTCTCAAGTAGATTTTTCTCTTTGGGAAGGGATTAGAAAGGGTCTGTTACTATGGAAATCAAGGAAATCGAATACGGGTCTTTTGGAAAGTGCCTGTCTATTTCTAACGGCGTACTGAAAGCTATTGTCACCATCAACGTGGGGCCTCGTATTATTTCGCTCTCCCGCTGCGATGTGGCGGATACCTCCAATATTCTCTTTGAAGATGTGGAAAAAAAGTACACCGTCAAAGGTAAGGAATTTGACCGTATCTATGGCGAGGGCAGCTGCTATTATGCCTATGGCGGTCACCGGCTGTGGCTTAGTCCGGAAGATTTTTCCCGCACCTATTATCCGGACAACCGTCCTGTTGTCTATTCTCTTACCGAAGAGGGAGTGGCTTTTTCCGGGCCCCAGGAAATCCGGGCCGTACAGACTTCTTTTACCATATCAATGGAAGAAAACAGCCCGAATATGATGGTTATCCACACCGGCACCAATGTTTCCAAAGATATGCAGACTTCTTCTCTTTGGGCCATTACTATGCTGCGTCCCTCCGGGTTTGCTATTATCCCTCAAAACCCCAAAAAGGACGGGAACCTGTTGCTTCCCAACCGCCAGATCATTTTATGGCCCTATACGGATTTAAAGGACCCCAGACTGTCTATTGGAAACCGCTACCTTACTTTGCAGCATCAAGCAGAGGTATCTGCGGCTTCCCGGTTAAAAGTAGGCATTGACTGCCATGAGGGCTGGTGCCTCTACCGCAGCGGCGACCTGATCTTTACTAAACGCTACCTCCACAATGTCAACGCTGCTTATCCCGACGGCGGCGCTTCTTTTGAGGGGTTTGTCACCGGGGATTATCTGGAGTTAGAAACTTTGAGTCCTCTTTACCGTATTGCTCCGGGAGACAGCGTCCGCCATGTGGAAAGATTCTCCCTGCTGTATGAGCCGGAGATGAAAAATCCCGACTTCTCCGATGAAGAGAGCATCGCTTCCTGGGTTTCTTCCCTTTCTTTTTAATTGATTCCTGAAATGAGGTTTTAAGTATGAATGACAAAGAAATTGCGGAACTGCGCCGGAGATTCCGGACAGATCGCAGCAATATTACCCATATCCACGGCTGTTATGTCAATGAAGCCCGGGAGATCGTCTCGGAATTTGACCAGCCCCTCTCCATGATGGATGAAGAAGAGACCGAGCGCTTTTTTGCTCTCCTGAAAAAATGTATTTCCGGCTCCCTTGGAAAGAACTTGCTGAACATGGAATTCACCACCCAACAGGTGGTAGACAGCGACGAGCATCGTCTCCTGATGAAACTGCGCAATTCCAAATTACAGGACGAGGACGCGATTCACGAGCTGTTTCAGCGGATTTCCGAAGCTGTGACCCTTAGCTGCCATTATTTGATTCTGTTGGCTCACGATACCTATGATGTTTATTTTTCTGCTAAGGACGGACAGCGCATGGAGGATGCCTCTTCCGAGGTTTACTCCTATATCCTCTGCGGCATCTACCCCATTAAAATGACCAAGCCCGCCCTTAGCTACTTTGTTTCGGAGAATGAGTTCCACAACCTCTCTGTGGACCGGCTGATCTGCCCGCCGGAAATGGCCTTCCTCTTCCCCGCCTTTGACGATCGCTGCGCTAACCTGTATAATTCCCTATATTATGCCAAAAACCCGGCAGAGATCCATCCGGAGTTCATTGACGCTATCTTCCATCGGGAGGCACCCATGTCGGCAGAGGAACAAAAAGAGACTTTCCGCTCGATCCTATGCGATTCCCTCTCTGACGAATGCAGCCTGGATGTAATTAAAAACGTACATACCCAGCTTCGGGAAATGGAGGAAGAACACAAGGCCAAAAAAGAGCCGGAACCCCTTATGCTTTCCCGTTCTAACGTCTCACAGGTACTGCAAAACTGTGGGGTAGCGGAGGAACACATCTCCAGTTTTGAAGAAAAATATGGCGCCGATTTTGGAGAGGACACCGACGTTAGTCCCCGGAATCTGGTAGACCTTCGGCAGTTTGAAGTCCGCACCCCTAATGTGGTGATACGGGTAGACCCAGACAGAAGTGATCTCATTGAAACTAGGGTCATCGATGGAGTCAAATACCTGCTAATCCGTGCAGATGACGGCGTAGAAGTAAATGGCGCCAGTATCTCCATTACCGAATAAAATAAGAAATATGAAGAGCCCCGCCGGACAGCATATCCGGCGGGGTTTTCTGCGTCCATAGAATGATTTCACATAAAAAATCCCAGCTGAAAGATAGCCTTCAGCTGGGATTTTATCAATGCTTATTCTTTATCAACGATCTCTGCGTGGAATTCCTGGAGGGACTTCACAGGCAGCTTGTGGTGCTTCTGTGCAGAACGAATGCCTTCCACTGTTGCCTTGGCTGCGGCCATAGTAGTCATGTAGGGGATCTTGTTCTTAATGGCTGCTTTACGGATATAGCTGTCATCGGTAGCGCCCTTCTTATCGTTGGGAGTATTGATAATCAAGGTAATGGTTTTATTAGTGATGACGTCCAGAATGTTGGGACGGCCTTCTGCAATCTTAGCGATCTTGGAAACCGGGATACCAGCCTCCTGGATCATTGCACAAGTACCCTCGGTAGCCATCAGGGAGAATCCGCAATCATACAGACCCTTGGCAACCTCAATGAGCTCACCCTTATCCCGATCGCTAATGCTCAACAGAGCAGTACCGGAAACCGGCAGCTTGCTCTGGGTGGCCTCTTCTGCCTTATAGAAGGCATCGCCAAAATCAGAGGAAATACCCAGCACTTCGCCGGTAGAACGCATCTCCGGTCCAAGCAGGGGGTCAACCTCGGGGAACATATTGAAGGGAAACACGGCTTCCTTGACGCCGTAGTGGGCAAACTTCTTTTCCTTCAGCTCCGGCACAGGGGACTTGCGGCCGGTATACTGAGCGGTCATAATATCGGTAGCGATCTGCACCATGTTGATGCCGCACACCTTGGAAACCAGCGGCACCGTACGGGAAGCTCTGGGGTTGGCTTCCAGCACATACACCTTGCCATCCTCGATAGCGTACTGCATATTCATCAGACCAACCACGTGCATCTCCTTAGCAATGCGCTTGGTGTAATCCTTAATGGTAGCAATCTGCTCGTCGGTCAGGCTCTTGGGAGGCAGCACACAGGCGGAGTCGCCGGAATGCACGCCCGCCAGCTCGATGTGCTCCATCACGGTGGGCACAAATACGTGCTCGCCGTCGCTGATAGCGTCAGCCTCACACTCGGTAGCATGATGCAGGAAACGGTCGATGAGGATGGGACGGTCGGGGGTAACGCCTACAGCCGCCTTCATGTAGTAGGTCAGGCTCTCGCTGTCGTACACCACTTCCATGCCGCGGCCGCCCAGCACATAGGAAGGACGCACCATCACAGGATAACCGATACGGCCTGCAATTTCCAGAGCATCTTCAGTGGTAACAGCCATGCCGGATTCGGGCATGGGGATGTCCAGCTTTTCCATCATGGCGCGGAACAGGTCGCGGTCCTCGGCCAAGTCAATGGTCTCGGGAGTGGTGCCCAGGATGTTGACGCCGTTCTTCTTCAGATCTGCCGCCAGGTTCAGAGGAGTCTGGCCGCCGAACTGCGCGATGACGCCCAGGGGCTTTTCCTTCCCATAGATGCTCAGCACATCTTCCAGGGTCAGGGGCTCAAAGTACAGCTTATCGGAGGTGTCATAGTCGGTAGACACAGTCTCCGGGTTGCAGTTGACAATAATAGTCTCGAAGCCCAGCTTCTTCAGAGCCTTGGCAGCGTGGACACAGCAATAGTCGAACTCAATACCCTGGCCGATACGGTTGGGGCCGCCGCCCAGAATCATGATTTTCTGCTGGTTGTCAGTTGCGGGGCTTTCGTCCTTAATGTGATAGCTGGAATAATAGTAAGCGGAATTCTTGGTACTGCTGACATGCACGCCTTCCCAGCCTTCTACAATGCCGTTGGCGGTGCGCTCGTTGCGGATATCCTCTTCCGGAACATTCAGAATCTGGCTCAGGTACTTATCAGAGAAACCGTCCAGCTTAGCCTGACGGAGCACTTCCACCTCAGGCAGCTTGCCGGCGTTGGCCTTGAGGGCCTCTTCCTCTTCCACCAGTTCCTTCATCTGCTCAATGAAGTAGTGCTTCACCTTGGTGCGTTCGAAGATTTCGTCTACAGTAGCACCCTTGCGCAGTGCTTCATACATAATGAAGTGACGCTCACTGCTGGGAGTTGCCAGCATCTTCAGCAGTTCCTTCTTGGAAAGCTCGCCGAAGTTCTTCACGCCGCCCAGACCATAACGGCCATTTTCCAGGCTGCGGATTGCCTTCTGGA
>CALWVH010000020.1 GCA_944384915.1 uncultured Clostridia bacterium
ATCAGGTAGGCGACATTGTTCCTGCTGCTCACATCAATGCCAACGAATAGTGGGTTCACATTTTCACCTCCCCGCATGGAGATTTCAGGCCAGCAGGCTTTGAGATACCCATGATAACCGGAGCATCCGCAACCTCGCGTATCAGAATCATTCCGGAGAAGGCTAATGCGATATCCCTTACTGCTGAAAGGGCGGCCTTGCCTCCGGCAAACAGCCAATGAGTTTGCAGCTAACTTCCGGTTCAGGGGGACGGACTTACAGTGAAGCAGCCTTACGGCTCAACTGGAGGTGGTAGAACTTGACCCTGCTGTCCTACAGCTATTGTATCACGGGTATCTCTAAGCCTGCTGATATCTGAATTATTAACTTTCAAACTTATTATACGAGGAGGTAAGACCAATGAACAAAAAGAAGGACTATAAGGCTGTTGGTCAGGCTACAGAAAAAGTAGTCGTTTGTGACGAGCAGAGCCGCCGCATTGAGTATGCAGCAACCAATCCAATTAAGGGAGTAATGAAAGGTTTGCATGCTACATTGTGCGGACTTGACGAAGAGACAGTTATTAGGAATCGCAGTAAATATGGCAGTAATAAAGTAACCCACGAGAAAAAGAAATCATTGATAAAACGACTAGCTGGAGCATTTGTTAACCCTTTTACTGCCATTTTGTTTTGCTTGGCTCTTGTGTCTACCATGACAGATATGGTTTTTCCATATTTTTCTCTCTTTGATAGTGTGCCGGAGGATTTTGATTGTCTAACTGTGGTTATTATCATGACTATGGTTATAATTTCCGGTACGCTTCGTTTTGTACAGGAGTCCAGAAGCGGAAATGCAGCGGAAAAGTTGCTGGCTATGATCACAACCACCTGTACAGTTACCCGAAAGGGACAGGAAAAAATAGAAATTCCCATGGACGATTTGGTGGTAGGAGATATTGTACACTTGTCTGCCGGAGATATGATTCCTGCTGATGTACGCATTTTAGAAGCAAAAGATCTGTTTGTCAGTCAGGCAAGCCTTACTGGAGAGAGTGAGCCTGTAGAAAAAACTCCAAATGTGAACGCACAAGAAGAAAGTGTGACCGATTATACAAGTATAGCTTTTATGGGCAGTAATGTAGTTTCGGGTAGCGCAACTGCGGTGGTAGTTTGTGTGGGGGATCACACTTTGTTTGGCTCCATGGCTTCCGCAGTTGCAGGAGAAGCAGTAGAGACCAGCTTCACCAAAGGCGTCAATGCTGTTTCCTGGGTGTTAATACGCTTCATGCTTATAATGGTTCCGTTGGTATTCTTCATCAATGGCATTACAAAAGGGGATTGGGTGGATGCCTTTCTATTTGGTATTTCCATCGCTGTTGGCCTGACTCCAGAGATGCTCCCCATGATCGTGACTACCTGCCTTGCTAAAGGTGCAGTTTCCATGAGCAAAAAGCAAACTATCGTTAAAAACCTGAATTCCATTCAGAATTTTGGGGCGATGGATATTCTTTGCACAGACAAGACAGGAACACTGACACAGGATAAGGTTGTATTGGAGTATCATCTCAATGTGAATGGAGAGGACGATACACGAGTACTGCGTCACGCCTATCTTAATAGTTATTTCCAAACTGGCTACAAAAATCTAATGGATGTTGCAATTATTCATAAAACAGAGGAGGTAGAAGCGGAAGATTCCCGACTGATTGATTTGTCCGAAAACTATGTGAAAGTAGATGAAATCCCATTTGATTTTACACGACGCCGTTTAACTACTGTAGTACAGGATAAAAGCGGAAAAACTCAAATGGTGACCAAGGGTGCTGTAGAAGAAATGCTCTCTATTTGTACATTCGCAGAATATAAAGGTAGCGTACATCCGTTGACTGATGAAGTACGCCATCATATTCTGAAAACAGTGGATGAACTCAATGACAAGGGGGTTCGTGTTCTTGCCATTGCACAGAAAAGTAATCCATCTCCGGTAGGGGCGTTTGGGGTAAAAGATGAGTGTGATATGGTGCTGATTGGTTATCTGGCTTTCCTCGATCCTCCAAAAGATTCTACCGCGGATGCTATTAGAGCGCTGAAAAATCACGGTGTAACTACCAAAATCCTTACTGGCGATAATGATAAGGTGACACGCACGATTTGTAAACAAGTTGGAATGAAAGTGCGCAATATGCTCCTTGGCTCCGACGTGGAAAAGATGAGTGATGCGCAACTAGCCAAGGCAGCAGAATCCACGGATGTATTTGCAAAGCTGACCCCTGATCAGAAAGCCAGAGTAGTTTTGGTTCTGCGGGAAAACGGCCATATGGGGGATGGAATCAATGATGCTGCGGCTATGAAAGCTGCTGACATTGGTATTTCAGTGGATACCGCTGTGGATGTAGCAAAGGAATCGGCAGATATTATCCTTCTAGAAAAAGACCTGATGGTTTTGGAGCAGGGGATTATCGAGGGCCGTAAGACCTATGCCAATATGATCAAGTACATTAAGATGACAGCATCCTCTAATTTTGGCAATATGTTCTCGGTATTAGCGGCTTCTGCCCTGTTACCCTTCCTGCCTATGATGAGTGTGCATCTGATTTTTTTGAATCTGATCTATGATTTATCCTGTACCGCGATCCCTTGGGATAATGTGGACGAGGAGTTTATTGCAAAGCCCCGAAAATGGGATGCGTCCAGTGTTGGAAACTTTATGATTTGGATTGGCCCCACCAGTTCTATTTTTGACTTTATGACCTATATCTTTATGTATTTTGTATTCTGCCCGCTGTTTGTATCTGGCGGTGTATTATACAATGATTTGGCCAACCATTTTAGTGGGACTCAGCTTGTTCAAATGCAAGCGGCGTATATGGGGATGTTCCAGGCTGGATGGTTCGTAGAATCTATGTGGAGCCAGACTCTCGTCATTCATATGATTCGCACTCCAAAGCTTCCTTTTATCCAGAGCCGTGCCTCTGCACCTTTGACACTATTGACTCTCACCGGAATTGCAGTACTGACGATTATCCCCTTTACACCTCTTGGAAATATGCTTGGATTTGTCGCTTTACCCATTACTTATTTTGCTTATCTAATTCCGTGTATCCTACTTTATATGATATTGGCGACTAGCCTAAAAAAGGCATATGTGCGACATTATGGCGAATTACTTTAAAGACAGGGGGATTGACCTATGAATTGGACAAAAATTTGGATGGACTTATTTGGAACCACTACTTTGTGGGGACTTAATATAGGATTTTGGGTGGCGATTGGAATTGTGATATTGATTGTGATTTTAATGAATGCGGTATTTTGGGGGATGAAACCCCAAAATCCAGATTGACGCAAACTAGTAAAGTTGTTTATATAAAAAAGAAACGAAATACATGCATATTGTTGTTTTGTTTTAATGATTATGATAAAATAATAACGAAGGAATTACCTATAGAATGGAGGAGATAGGTTGAATAGAATTTTAAATTTTGGTTCTCTTAATGTTGATCATGTATATACAGTAGAACATTTTGTTAGGCCTGGAGAAACCATAGATTCCCTGGAGATGGAGGTGTTTCCAGGAGGCAAGGGATTGAATCAATCGGTGGCTTTTGCCCGAGCAGGAGCAGAAGTGTATCATGCAGGAAAGATCGGAAAGGACGGAGGTTTTCTCACACAGCTGTTACAATCGGCAGGGGTGGACGTATCCTTTGTAGAAACGATAAACGGCTATACTGGTAAAGCTATTATCCAGGTAGAAGAAAGTACGGGACAGAACAGTATCATTCTGTATGGTGGCGCAAACCGGCAAATGACAGAATTATATATTGATCAGGTGCTGGGAGCCTTTTCGGGAAACGAGATCCTGGTTTTACAAAATGAAATCAATCTGGTGGAGTATATCCTTCGAAAGGCAAGCAAAAAGGGAATGTTGGTTGCCTTAAATCCTTCCCCCATAGGAGAAGAGCTGAAGCATTGGGATTTGCATGGAGTCACCTGGCTTTTACTTAATGAAATTGAAGGGGAAGCCCTTACAGGCGAAAAAGAACCGGAACGAATTACAGATGTCTTTTTAAAGCAATATCCACAAATGAAAATCGTATTGACATTGGGAAAAGATGGAGCGCTGTATCGAGATAAGGACAAAAATTTCCGGCAGGCGATCTACTCAACTCAAGCAGTGGACACTACAGCGGCAGGAGATACTTTTACTGGCTATTTTTTGGCTGCCTCTGCCCGAGGAGTTTCACCAGAAGAAGCTATGGAGGAGGCTGCCAAAGCATCTGCTATTACAGTTTCTCGGCCTGGGGCAGCGGTATCTATCCCTACCCGACAAGAAGTACTGTCCTATCCTTTTTAAGCTAAAAAAGCGGCGGTGTGAATGGAATCCTTGAAAGGAGGTACTTTGATGAAGCCAGAACGAAAAAAGCATTTTTTGTGGACGTCACTTCTGCATTTTTGCTCTGCGGCATCAATCTCTATGTGATGGATTTTAAATTGGTAAATCTGCTGCTAGGCATTTTTCCTTTTTTCATAGCAGGGGTCGGCAACCTTTACGCTTTTGTTTTTCGGAAAAATTGGTAAGATTTGTTAGGTAGCTCCTGCTGCCACCGCTGCAAAAAATACCCGCTGCAAATTAAGATTGCAGCGGGTATTTTTGTTCTTAAACAAAACGGTTCAGTTGTGCATCATATTCGTACCCAATCCCGGAGAGCTTACGGGTGATCTCTTGTGGGTCCAGCTGTAAGGATTTGCAAAGATCCTCCAAAGAAGGGTGGAAATCCCGAAGCTTAGTGTTGACAAAGCTGAGGAGAATCATAGGGTCATTGGGAATCGACATGGATATACGCTCCTTTTGCTTATAATTCCCGATTATCATAACGCCTTTTGAGGAAAAAGTCAATTTTCAGGTTTAGAAATTCCTCCAAGGCGAATTTTATCTGCTGACGGAGAATGTCCTAGGATTTTTTATATGTGCGGAAAAACACAGAGTAGTCCCGAAATCCAGCCGCCATGGCGGCCGATACTGCTGGTTCCCCAGCAAGAATTCGCTGTTGGGCAAAGGAGATGCGTTTATATAGCACATATTGACGGATAGTAGTGCCGGTAGCAAGATGGAACAGCCGATTTAAGTGGTCTTTGCTGATAAAGAAGCGAGTAGCCAAATCGTCCAAACGCAACTCTTCCGAAAGATTTTCGTTGAGATAGGCTAATACTTGTGAAATGATTGGCGACAGCTTTTCTTCTGGCTGGGGAGGCTGGGAGCGCAGGCTCATCCGCACTAAGAGAAGCAGTAGGCTTTGAAGGGCAATACGTTCTGCTGGCCGGCGAATGTCAGAAGAAAGATTTTGGCAGGCTAGAAGGGATTCAAAGTGTTCCTGAAAAGAAAATTCCTCCGCTTTGGTATAATAAAGATTTTCCCGGCAATGAAAAGGTGCCAGGAGAAAAGAACGGGTTTCGGGAGGGAGAGATTGGGCGGTAAAATGCAGCACATAGCGCTCGTAAGTACTGTTTTCCAGATATTTCATGCCATGCAGTACATTGGGAGCCATCAGGAGAATACTTTGGGGTTGAGGCGTGTACTGACGGCCTTCCACATGATAGCTGATTTTTCCACTAATGAAGAAGTAAAGCTCGTAAAAGCTGTGACAGTGAATATCGTATCCCGGTGGCTGGTATTGATTGATGGCATGGTGAGCAACAAGCATCTCCGGCAGTGTATGGTTCATAATTAACCTCCTGGCAATTCTGGAAAGGTGATTTTAAAGTAATGCCGGGGAAAACCAGCGTAAAAAATGAAAAACACAATAAATTTTACAGATTACTATGGGAATATCATAAACCAAAATCACGTTTTTTGCAATGTTTTTCCATGGTTTCGCAATGTTTCTGAGCGAAAGCCATGCTATACTGTGGGTAATCACTTTACTTATGTCAGGAGGCTTTTTCATGATTATCGGCGCACAGCTTTTTACTCTTCGAAACTATGTCCAGAATGAAAAGGATTTCCGTTTTTCCATGAAAAAGGTAGCGAAGATGGGATATAAAACTGTCCAAATCTCTGCGGTAGGTCCCATCAAGCCGGAAATTTTGCGAGATGCCTGCGATGAGGCCGGGCTGAAGATCGTTCTCACTCACAGTAACCCTGATCGCATCCTTAATGATACAGAGGCTCTTATCAAAGAGCACGATATCCTGGGATGTGATTACATCGGTATGGGGATTATGCCGGATAAATACCGTACCAAAGAGTGGCTGGAACACTTCGCCTTGGATTATAAGGAGCCCGCTAAAAAAATTGCTGCGGCAGGCAAGAAGTTCATGTATCACAACCACAATATCGAATTTGAAAAGCTTAACGGTAAGCGTATTATGGAAACCCTAATGGAGAATTTCACTGCTGAGGAAATGGGATTTACGCTGGATACTTATTGGGTGCAGGCTGCTGGTGCAGATATCTATCAGTGGATTGACCTTCTTAAGGACCGTATTCCCTGCGTCCATTTGAAGGACATGACCGTAGAGGGTGGACAACAGCATATGGCAGCTGTAGGCAGCGGCAACCTGAACTTCCCCAAAATTCTGGAAGCCTTTGAAAAGACCGGCTGTGTGAAATATGCGCTGGTAGAGCAGGACGACTGCTACGGTGCAAGCCCCTTTGACTGTCTCAAGAGCAGCTATGACTATCTAAATACCCTCGGCTATCGCTAAAAATAGGGCACTGTAAAGTAAAGATGAAAAAATAGGACCCGAAATCAGCCAATATCGCTACGCAATGAGCAGAAACTCCCGTTTGCGTTTTTTGGATAGCCTGAGTCCGGCGCACTGTGCCGGGGTAAGGT
>CALWVH010000021.1 GCA_944384915.1 uncultured Clostridia bacterium
TGAATGTGGAGAACCCCACTGCCGAACAGCTGGCAGATGAGAGCTTCCTCACCAATGATGCAAACTGGACCACCGTTGCTTTCTATGAAAACAACCAGGAAACCCGTACCCACTATGAGTTTACCGAGTCCGTTACCGCCCGTTACTTCCGTCTGAACGTCACCAAGGGCGATACTTCCACCATGTGGCCTTCCACCCGTATCTATGAGTGGAGCATGATGGGTACTCTGGGCAAGGCTCCCGAACCCACCCCCGTTGATAAGACCGAACTGGCAGAAGCCATTACCGGTGCTGCTCAGTATGAGGAAGACAAGTACACCGCCGAGAGCTGGGCTGTGTTTGCCGATGCGCTGGCCAAGGCCAACGAAGTGAACGAAAGCGCAACCGCTACCCAGGACGATGTGGACGCCGCTTTGAAGGCTCTGAACGACGCTATCGCCGCTCTGGAAGTGTATGTACCTCCCATTGACAAGACCGAACTGGCAGCCGCTATTGCAGATGCTGCTCAGTATGACGAAGCCAAGTACACCAAGGCATCTTGGGCCGCCTTTACCGATGCGCTGGCCAAGGCTAACGAAGTGAACGAGAAGGCAGACGCTACTCAGGACGAAGTCAATGCAGCGCTAGAGGCTTTGAACGCAGCTATCGAAGGTCTGGAAGAGTATGTGGCTCCCGACAAGACCCTGCTGCAGGATTCCTATGATTACGCTAAGAATTTGGACACAGAAGGCGTGACCGATTCCGCCAAGGCATACTTTGAAAAGGTGTTGGCAAACGCCAAGGCCGTGCTGGATGACCCCAAGGCTACCGCAGAAGAAGTGGAAGCCGCTTGGGATAACCTGCTGGAAGGCATCTGGGGCCTGGGCGTTGTCCAAGGCGACAAGGCCATCCTGGAGCAGTTGATTGCCAAGGCGGACGAGATGATGGCAAACGAAAGCAAGTATGTGCAGACCAACTGGCAGCAGCTGGTGGAAGCCCTGGAAGCCGCCAAGGACGTTTACCATAACGGCGACGCATTGGGCAGCGACATTAAACCTGCCTCTCAGGCTCTGCTGGATGCTATCGAGGCACAGCGCTACAAGGCCAATAAGGCCAACTTGGAAGACCTGATCGAGAAGGCAAATGCCATCGATCTGAGCAAGTATACCGAAGAGAGCGTGGCGGTATTCCGCACCGCGCTGTATAACGCAAACCTGGTGCTCCTCAACGAAGACCTGAGCATAGACGATCAGGCCGTAGTGGGTAAGGCATATGACGAGCTGGATGCAGCCATCCAGAACTTGAGCACCAATGAAGGCGTCACCGATCCCGATGATGGCAAGGACGATACCTCTAAGCCTGATGACGGCAAGGATGACACCAGCAAACCTGACGACGGCAAGGGCGATACTACCACCAATCCCGATGGCGGCGACCAGGCTCCCGCTACCGGTGACCAGGCGCCCTGGATGGTATTCCCGCTGCTGGCAGCCGGCCTGTGCCTGTGCCTGACAGTGGTCCTCCGCCGCCGGATGTCTATGGAAAAGTGATCCCTTTCCCTATGACTGTGTTTTGATAAAAGGAACGCCGCCCCCTCCCCTTATCCCAGGGAGTGGGCGGCTTCCTTTTGCTATTCATAGTTTATTTGAAAATCCCCTGTACGATCATGATATACTTATAGGCGGATGTTTCCCTTAAAAATAGGAGAAAGGGGATAGGTTTATGAAAAGATGGAGAAGTCTGGCGGCAGCGCTGGCCTGTGCTGCACTGCTTCTGCTTTCCGGATGCGGGATGGATTCTCTTCCCTAGGGAGAGCAGATGGGAAGCTGGGATTCCCCCAAAAAAACCTATACCGTCAAGGCGTATTTGTGCCCTGGCAATGCCACCACGGATTTTTCTGTGCGGTGCGAGGTCATAACCACCAGCACAGGGGAAAGCCGGAACCTGTATTGGGGCTACCGGCAAGAGGAAGCACAGGTCCAGTGGAAGGATGACCATACGGTGGAGATCAACGGGAAAACCCTGGACGCGGAAAATGACACCTATGATTGGAGAGTAGATGGAGAATAAATTATGGAAGCGAAGAAGATGACAGAAGTATCAGCAGCATTGATCTGGGACGGAGATACCTTTATGATCTGCCAGCGTCCGGCTACCAAATCCTGCGGGCTGCTGTGGGAGTTTGTAGGCGGTAAGGCGGAGCCGGGAGAGACAGGCGAGGAAGCCCTGGTGCGGGAATGCCGGGAAGAGCTGGGCATTACCGTAGAGCCGGAGAGTATCTTTACCCAGGTGACCCACCAGTATCCGGACATCACCGTCCATTTGACCTTGTTTAACGCCCATATCGCAGAGGGCGTGCCCCAAAAGCTGGAGCACAACGATATCCGGTGGATTACCCCGGAGGAGATCCCCCAGTATGAATTCTGCCCGGCGGACAAGGAGATCTTAAGGCGGATTCAAAACGGCGAAGGACGGTAAAACAACTCCTATCAATTGATATAGCAACAGGGCCGGAAACATCTCCGGCCCTGTTTTTATAGTGATTTTTACGTTTTATCTTTTTTATAGGTAGTATCCCCTTCTCCGGTTTCGTGGAGGAAAAACTCGTTTTTGCGGAAGGTGATGAGCCCTTCCCGCTGCATCTTTCCCAGTTCTTTAGAGAGGGCGGTGCGCTCTACCCCTAGATAGTCAGCCATCTGTTGTCGGTCAAAGGGGAGGCGCAGGGGGTTCTGCCCCTGCAACAGCCGCTGCTGGGAGAAAAATGACAGGAGCCGCTCCCGGATGGTGTGGGAGGACAGGAGAAAGGTGCGGCGGGAGAGCTGCAAATTTTTCCGGGAAGAAACTGCCAATAAATTCCGAATCATCCTCACATGGCAGGGGCAGGCTTTTTCGCAGGGCTCCAAAAGCCGGGGCAGACGGATAAACAACACCTGTGCGTCTTCGTGGGCGGTGACGTCTACCAACAAGGGTTCCCCGGGCAGGCAGGCATAAGCCTCCCCAAACAGTTGGCCCGGCTTTGCCACATCCAAAAGGCTCCGGTTGCCCCAGAAATCGTTGTATTCAATGCGTACGCTGCCGGAGAGCACCAGCCCCGCTTCCGAGACCGGGGAGCCGCTGTGAAAGATCGCTTCCCCTTTTTGATAGCTGCCAAGGGAAAAGCCCAAGCAGGATTCTAGCTGTTGCAGTTCCGGTTCCGTAATGCCGGCGAACAAGGGCGCGGAAAAAAGATTTGCTTCCATAAAAGTCCCTCCATATCAAAAACGTGTCACAGGAAAATATCGGAATATTTTCCAAAACATGACCCAAACAAAGTGCAAGAAAAAATCCCCCTCCAGGTGTATGCTGAAAGCACAAAAACAGGCGGCCAAACGTCCCACGACAATATATAAAGAGGTGCAGCAGCATGAACGCTATGGAAAGAATGACCGCGGCCCTGAGCCATCAGGAGCCGGACCGTGTACCCGTATACCCCATTTTGAGCGGCATTACCCGCCGCTTGGTAAACGCAGATTACCCCACCTGGTCCCAGGACGCAGAGGTCTGCGCCAATGCCTATCTGAAATGCGCAGAGGAATTTGACATCGACTGCATCGTGACCCTGATCGATCTTTCGGTGGAGTGCGACGCTTGGGGACAGAAGCTGATCTTCCCCGAAAATGAAGCCGCCCATCCCGATTACAGCCAGTGTGTGATTCAAGACATTGAGGATTACGCCAAGATCAAGAAGGTGGACTACCGCACCTCTAAGCGCATGATGATGCACCTGGATGTGGTAAAGCGGATTGCCGCTGAGAAAAAGGGAAAGCTCCCCATTGTGGCATTTGTGTTTGGCCCTCTGGGCACCCTCTCTATGCTGCGCAAGCAGGAGAACCTGTACATGGATCTGTATGACGATCCGGACGCCGTAAAGGAAGCCGTAGGGGAGATCAACGAAACCCTGAAAGAGTATGCCGCGGCTCTGTGCGACGCCGGCGCAGACGCTATCATGTTTGACACCCTGTTTTCTTCCGGCACCATCATGTCCAAGGATATGTGGCGGGAGATGGAGGCCGACGCAGCAGCCGAGCTGGCTCAGGTAGTCCACGACAAGGGCGCTATGGTGATGATCCACAACTGCGGCGAGAAGATCTACTTTGACGCCCAGATCGAGGCCATGAAGCCGGACGCTGTCTCCTTTTTGTACCCGCCGGACGACTGCCGCGACTTTGTAGGGCCCATGGTCACGCCGGCGGCCAGGGAGTCCTGATGGGCGGTACAGGCGGCCACAAAGGTGAGCCCTGCGGGGCAGTAATAGATATAGCGGCCCTGCCAGCGAAAGGCCTCCCGGATGCCATATTCGTAGGTGTTTTGGGGTGTACACCGAGGGTGTCGGCACATTTGGCAAAAGGAAAAGGGTTCTACCGGGGAAGGAGCAGGGGAATAAAAATGGGTGCGGGCTTCTGTCTGGCAAAGGCAGGAAAACCGCTGGACAATCTCCTTAATATCGGTCAATACGGCAGGCATGGCAGAACCTCCTTTGGATACAGATTCAGCCCGGACGCGGTTGCCCGGGCTGTTCTCATTGTATCATATAGCGTTGGGGTTCGTCCAGCACAGCGGAAGCTTCTCCGCGGTGGAGCGTTACAGCTTGTGCAGCTTTAACAGAAGGGAGTTGGTGACCACCGAAACCGAACTGAACGCCATAGCCGTACCTGCCAGCACCGGGCTCAACAGTCCAAACGCCGCCAGGGGTACGCCGATGGTATTATAAATAAACGCCCAGAACAGGTTTTGCCGGATTTTCCGCATGATCTTCCCGGACAGCGTGATTGCCTTTACTACATCCAGCAGGCTGCCGCTCATCACCACCAGATCACTGGCCTGAGCCGCCACGTCGGTGCCCGTGCCCAGTCCGATTCCTACATCCGCCGCCGCCAGTGCCGGGGCGTCGTTGGCGCCGTCGCCTACCATGGCAACGGTCTGGCCCTCTTCCTTGAGGGAGGCCACCTTCTCCTGCTTCTCCCAGGGCATGACCCGGGCCAGCACCGTTTCGATGCCTACCTGTGCCGCTACCGCCCGGGCAGTGGCTTCGTTATCCCCGGTGAGCATCACCGGCTGGATGCCCAGGGCCTTCATTTTGGCAATAGCCGCTGCGGAATCTTCCTTGACTTGGTCAGCCGCGGCAAAGACCGCCAGGGGCTCCCCGTCTGCCAGCAGTACCATGACGGTTTTGCCCTGCTTCTCCAGGTTTTCCACCGTTTCTGCCAGAGTGGCGGAAAGTTCCTCCGGCGTGCCCACAAAGACGCTGCGGCCTTCTACCTGTGCCGAAACCCCCTTGCCGGGTTTCGCCTCAAAAGCTTCCGCAGAGGGTACTTCTCCGCACACCCCGGAAGCATACCGGTACACCGCCTGGCCTACCGGGTGCTCGCTGGGCTGTTCCGCCGCTGCTGCCAGACGGCAGGCCTCCTCCCGGGTGCCGGAAAGCACCACCAGGTCTGTCACTTCCGGAGCGCCCTTGGTAATGGTGCCGGTTTTGTCCAGCACCATCCGGGTGATTTTCCCGGCGGTCTGCATGGCGTCCGCGTCCTTGATGAGGATACCGGATTCCGCCGCCATGCCCGCCCCTACCATAAGGGCTGTAGGGGTAGCCAGACCCAAGGCGCAGGGGCAGGCGATGACCAGTACCGCTACCCCGTGGCTCACAGCGGTATTCAGGGCGTTTGTGTCCCCGCCAAGGGAGAGGAGGGTGATGATAAAGGTGAGCACTGCAATGCCCAAAATGGTGGGGACGAACACCGCCGCCACCTTATCCACCAGCTTCTGGATAGGCGGCTTACTTTCCTGGGCGCCCCGCACCATTTTAACGATAGAGGAGAGCATGGTATCCTGTCCCACACCCCGCACGGTAAATTGGAAGGCGCCTTCCCGGTTCACGGTGCCTGCATAAACGGTGTCCCCGGGGGTCTTGTGTACCGGTACGCTCTCTCCTGTGAGCATGGATTCGTCCACCGCGGATTCCCCTTCCAAAATCTCGCCGTCTACCGCTACCCCTTCGCCGGGACGCACCAGCACTACATCCCCCGGCTGAAGCTCTCCGGTGGGTACCTGCACCTCCTGCCCTTCCCGGAGCACGGTGGCCATTTTAGGCTGAAGCCGCAAAAGGCTGTCCACGGCTTCGTTGGCGTGGGCCTTGGCGCGGCTCTCAAACAGCTTGCCCAGCAGTACTAGGGTGATGACCATGGCGCTGGCCTCGAAATAATACACGTGGCTGCCGGTCAATAAATTATACAGGCTGTAGAAATAGGCGGATAATGTACCCAGAGATACCAAAACGTCCATGTTGGCGCTTTTGGCACGGATAGAAGCCCACGCCCCTACAAAGAACCGCCAGCCGATGCCGAACTGTACCAGGGTGGCCAAGGTGAATTGGAGCCAGCCGTTGTGAAGCACCGACATAATGGTGGCGTCGGGCCAAAAGAACATAAAGGGCATCATAATGAAAAATGGCAGGGAGATCAACAGCGAGACAAGAAAGCTGATGAGCAGGGAGCGGAACTCCTTTTTTTGGGCCGCAGCCCGGTCTTCCAGCACCTGATAGCCTGCCTTTTTCACACATTTTGCCATGTCTTTTACCGAGACCCGGGTTTCATCAAAAAGCACACAGGCCGATTCCGAAGCATAGCTCACACTGGCGGATTCCACCCCGTCCATTTTGTTCAGGGCGCGTTCCACAGCGGCGGCGCACATGACGCAGTGCATCCCGCCGATTTCCAGATTCACATCTTTCATTGCGGTTTCATCCCTTTCGGTTAGAACTAACTAATATATACTATTTTAGTGTATATTTAAGAGAATTGCAACCCCCCTACAGGAAAAAAGGAGGGTTGTCCGGGAATGCTTGCGCCAAAGCCCGGAGAGAGGTATACTATAGACAGAAAAGTAATCCCGGACGCCGGGAATTTTAGAGGAGGAAACAGGATGTTTTGTCATAATTGCGGCGCCGCCCTCCCAGAGGGAGGGGCTTTTTGCCCCCAGTGCGGCCAGCGGGTAAAGCAGGATACAGCTCCCAACCCTTATACGGTCCAAAGCGCCCAAGCCAGTGCCCCACAGGAGGATAAGGATTTCGATGTCTATGTACGTTCGGTAAATGCCCGACTGGGTACCGGCACCTGGGTGCCCCAGCTCAACGCCTGGAGCTATTATGATGAGGAGTTCCGGGTAAAATGGGGCGCTTCCAAAATGAAGCGTTTCTCTTTCATTACTTATATGGACTGGGTGGACGGGGCTGTCGTACAGCAGTTTTCCGCCGCCTGTACCCAATTTGCTTTAAACAACTATCCGGGCATGGCCCGGGGAATGCAGGTGGGAGTGGCCTCCTTTGCGGTGATCGCCAGCCGGAATCTCCAGAATTCCGCCGTCGAGCAGGTGATGCAGACGCCGCCAGCCCATTTTGCCGCCTTTGAGATGCCGGTATTGCTGGATTTGAACACCGGCAGCCTGTACCATATGCAGAAAACCCCACTATGGGGCGCGCTGATGTGGAGCGACCTGCGGAAATATGCCGACCAAAAATTTGCCCCGGTTTGGCAGACCGGCCCCGCCTATCGCGCCGCCCCGCCTGTGGTGAGCTCTCGGCCTGACGGCGGGGGAAACTGCCTGTTTACCTGCCCTAGCTGCGGAAAAGAGTGGCAGCTGCCCCAAGGACAGGGACAGGTACCGGTAAAATGTCCCGGCTGCGGAGCCGAGATGCAGGTGATGACTTAATAGGGATTTCCTGCTTTTTTTGTGTCTGTGTGCTAAAAATACATGGAATAACCGGTAGTTTTGCTAAATTCTGGGGAATCCCTTGCATATTGTGCTGGAAAAAGGTACAATAGACTTACGCTTTTTCGAGTTAAAGCATCAATGTCCAGAAGAGGAGCAGGGCGGCGGAACCCGGGGGTCCGGTATTCCGCTGTTTTTGCTATTAAAAAGAAAATGGAGGTGCTCCCTGTGTACTTTAATAAGGAAATGGAAACCATGCCCCGGAAGCAGATCGAAGCCATGCAGCTGGAACGGCTGAAGTGGATGGTGGATTACTGCTATAATAATGTGCCATTTTATCATGAACGGCTGGGTACGGCCGGCATTACCGGCGACCGGATCAAGACTTTGTCGGATATCCAGTATATCCCCTTTACCACCAAGGACGACATCCGGGATAACTATCCCTTTGGGATGCTGGCCCGGCCCATGAAGGATATCGTGCGTATCCACGCTTCCTCCGGCACCACCGGCAAGCCTACTGTTGGCGCTTATACCAAGGAGGACCTGGAAAACTGGGCGGAGCAGGTGGCCCGTATCGCCTATGCCGGCGGCGCCCGGGAGGACGACATCTTCCAGATCTCCTTTGGCTATGGCCTGTTTACCGGCGCTTTGGGCCTGCACTATGGCCTGGAAAAGCTGGGGGCAACGGTCATCCCGGCTTCCTCCGGCAACACCCAAAAGCAGCTGATGATGATGCGGGATTTCGGCGTCACCGGCCTGGTGGCCACCCCCTCCTATGCCCTGTACCTGGGAGAGATGGTGCGGGAGAGCGGATACCCGCCGGAGGCCTATAAGCTGCGCATCGGCCTACTGGGCAGTGAGGGCTGCACCGCCGAAATGCGGGACCAGATCGAGAAGAACCTACATATCTTTGTCACCGACAACTACGGCATGACCGAGCTTACCGGCCCGGGCGTTGCCGGTGAATGTGAATACCGCTGCGGCCTCCACTTTGCCGAGGACGCTTTCCTGCCGGAGATCATCGACCGGGATACCCTGGAGCAGAAGCCTGCCGGGGAATCCGGCGAGCTGGTAGTGACCACCCTGCTGCGGCAGGGAATGCCGGTGCTGCGTTACCGCACCAAGGACATCACCCGGCTGAACTATGAGCCCTGCGCCTGCGGACGCACCGGCTGCCGGATGGAAAAGGTCATGGGCCGTACCGACGATATGCTCATCATCAAGGGCGTCAACGTGTTCCCGTCTCAGATCGAGAGCGTGCTGGTGGGCACCGAGAATGTTGGCCCCCACTATCAGCTGGTGGTGCGCAAGAAGAACTTCCTGGATACCCTGGAAGTCAAGGTAGAGCTTATCGACAGCAGCCTGCTGGAGAGCTTTGGCGAGCTGGAAAAACTGCAAAAGCGTATCCACGACCGCCTGAAGAGCGTGCTGGGCTTGGAGACCAAGGTCACCCTGGTGGAGCCCAAGACGCTGGAGCGGTTCCAGGGCAAGGCAAAGCGCATTTTGGACCTGCGGAACGAAAAGGAATAATCTGCGGATATGGTGTATGGTACCTCCACAAAGCAGCCATTGTATTGGGATGAAAGGCAAAAGGCCTTTTGAAAAAGGAGAGAACAGGAGGCGTTATGATGCAGCAATGCCCATTTTGCGGAACCAAGTGGAGCGGCAGCGGCCCCTGCCCCGGATGCGGCTTAGAGCCGGAAACGCCCCGGGATGACTCGATGTTCCGGCCGCCGGAGGATGGCGGAAAGCCCATCCAGGAAGTTTCGCCGGAGTTTGATGTGGAAAAGATCCTGCGGTGGGAGCCTTCCCCGGAGGGGAGCAATTCCCAAGCCGAAGAGGCCCCGGAAGAGGAAGCCGCCCCCTTGGAGGATGAGAGCGAAGAAGAGGGGGAGACCCTGAAAAAGCCGCTGAAACGCTGGCAAAAGCTGGTGATGGCGGCGGTGGCAGTGGTGGTTGCCGCGGCGCTGGTCATCCGGCTATGGCCCCAGACCCCCGCGCTGCCAGAGGACCCCGCCTTTTTTGTGCAGGATAAGACCCTGATGATGCTGCCGGTGGGGGGAGAGCCGCAAAAGGTAACGGAATATACCATGGAGTTGGAGAATTATTTACAGATAAGCCCTGACCATAAGGGCATCGCCTGGGAGGAGCCCGGGGTTTCTATTGCAAGATTGCTCCCGGCTGCGGGGGAGGAAATCAAATCCTGGGAAGGACGACACGTCGAGTTTCTCCGATTCTCCCAAGACGGAAAATACCTGTACCTCTCCATGATGGACGATGAGGACGAGGACTCCGACGCCCTATGGCGGTATGAGATTGCCAGCGGGGAAGAGGAAAAGATCGGGCCCTTGTATTGGGATTACTTTGTAGAAAACGGCACCCTGGCGGCAGTTTATGACGGAACCAATTTGACTGTGTACGATGTGGAAACCAAGGACCAAAAGTGGACCCAGGAAATCGACCTCCGGTGGATGCAGTTTTTTGATGACCGGTTGTACTTTGCACAGTTCGGGGCAAACAACTCCCAGCTGTGCTGCTGGCAGAACGGCCAGGTGGAGGTGCTGCTGGAAAATATCGACTGCCTCTATACCCGGGACGACGGCGCCGTTTATATCCAGTGCTATCAGGACGACTCTGTCCCAGCCGCAGAGATGATGAAGAATGATCTGGGCGGCGCAGACGGGCAGGAAATGATGCAGGAGCTGGAAAAGATGGAAATCCATAGCCCGGGGCGCACCCTGTATTGTTTTGACGGCCAGGAGCTGCATCTCCTGGGGGAGAATAAACGGCTGTATTTCTTCCCTTATGTAGAGCAAAACGCGGCGATATGCTCCATGGAGTATCCATCAGCAGAAGAGGTAAAAGGGACGTTTAACCTCTCGGAGCTATATGATATTTGGGTGGAGCAGGGCTCCATTGTTCAAAGCCAGCTGGATTCCCTGTGGCCCTATGAAGCCTCTCTGGACTATGTGGCAGTAAAGGACAAGCTGTTCCGTCTGCCGGAAGGCGTTCCCCAAGAGCCGTATACCATGCAGATAGAGGGAGACTGGGTCTGCTTCTATGCCATGGAGGAAAATATCCTATGGGTGGGAAAAATAGAAGGGGAAAACGTGGTTTCCAAGGACTCTTTTGTCTTTCAGGAGACTATGAACTTTACCATGACGCCAGAGGGAAACCTGTATTATTGGGGCACAAACTCTATCGGCCCGCTTTTTGAAAACGGCGTCCCTATTAGCGCCCAGGCATATTTGCCAAGTATCCAGTGTACCAGCGACGGGGCTATCTACTTTCTGGAAGGCTCTGGCTATGCATTCACCCTGCACCGTGTGTATCAGGGAAAGCAGGAACAGCTGGCAGAAAACGTAAAGGATTGTACCGGCTATACCCGGGACTATGCGACGTTTCTGCAATACCGGGACGAGGAAAGCGATATCGTAGACCTGTTTACCTATACCGCGGGGAAAGGGACAAGCCTGGCGGCGGAAGAAGTGCAAGACCTGCTGCCCGTCGTTATACAGCAGGACGACCCCCAGTTCGATTACAGTATGGTGACCAGCTATAGGGTGCCCTTGGGGTATATCGATATGAATTTTTGATTTTCCACATATAGAAGAGATCGTGGAACCTTATAGTTGAGGGAGAAGTTGTGGATTTGAAAAAGGAGGTGCTTTCATGCAGCAATGCGCCTTTTGCGGAACCAAGTGGAGCGGCAGCGGCCCCTGCCCCGGATGCGGCTTAGAGCCGGAAACGCCCCGGGATGACTCGATGTTCCGGCCGCCGGAGGATGGCGAAAACGCTCCCCAGGAGGCCCTGCCGGAGTTTGATGTGGAAAAGCTGTTGCGGTGGGAGCCTTCCCCGGAGCCGGAAACACCCAGGGAAGAACCGGAATCCCCTGTGGATGCAGAGGAACCCCGGCAAGCCGACAGCGCGCAAGAAGACGCCGAAGAGAAAGAGGAGCAGCCGCTGAAGCGCTGGCAGAAGTTCACCATGGCGGCGGTGGCAGTGGTGGTAGCCGCGGCGCTGGTCATCCGGCTGTGGCCCCAAACAGCTCCTTTGCCGCCGGAACCTACCTTTTTTGTGCAGGACAACACCCTGATGTCCCTGTCCATGGGTGGTCAGCCCCAAAAGATGGGGGTATATCCCCAGGGGATGGACACCTACAGGGACTATTACTTGGCGGTTTCGCCGGACCACCGGCAGACCGCATGGGTGGAGGATGGCGCTTTGCGGGTGCTTTTGGAGGACGGCGGGATAACGTCCTTTTCCCAAAGCGGGCTGTATAGCCCAAAATTTTCCCAGGACGGTAAGTTCGTGTACGGTATTGTGCCCGAAGGGGAGCAAACCTACCTGTACCAGATGGAGGCTTCCAGCGGCCAGGAGCGAAAAGTGGGGCAAGTAGGCGGATATGTCTATTCTTATTGGGAAAACAGCTCCCTCCTGGTGGTTTTCCGTGACGAAAACCAGTTTGACATTTACGACCCCAATACCCTGGAAGAGATCGGCTCCCTGGAAATAGTGGGGACGGTGGTGTCCCTTTCTGGGGACCGGGCCTATTATCTGGAAAATATGGAGAATAGGGAAGGCCATATGCGGCTGTGCTGCTGGCAGAACGGGAAAACCACCGTGGTGCTGGAAAACATCGTGAACGGCTCTTTTAATGAAGGGGGCACCTGCTATTTTGAGTGCCGAGAGAGTACCGCTGACCCCATCCCCATTGCGGACCTGGTAAACGATGACATGGGGGCGGATGGGGAATGGCTTCTGGACAGGCTGAAACAACAGGAAATCACCCCGCCCCAAGGCGGCTCCGTGTATTATTTTACCGGTGACTCCCTGCGGCCCATGGGGGACGACCTGACCCTTTCGTCCTTCCCGGAAAAGGGAGAGAAAGCCGTGGTGCTCTCTTCGCCCAGCTATCTTCCGGTGGAGGAGGTAAAAGGAACCTTTTCCCTTACAGAGCTCCATGAGCTGATGACGATTTCCTCTCAAGACGCTATCAGCCAGTATGTTTTGGAAAACTGGCCCCAAAAAGAGGCCAAAAACTTTGTGGCCGTGGAGGAAAAGCTCTACCAGATGCCTCAGGACGCCCCCAAGGAACTGGATGGATTCCGTTTTGCAGGGAGCTGGGTGTGCCTGTATGAGAGAGGCGAAAAACCTTCTCTGTGGACGGGCAGGCTGGAGGGAGACCGTGTGGCCTATCAATCTTCCTATTTTGTCCCGGAAGAGTGGCTCACTGACTTTACGGTGACAGAACAGGGGGATGTCTATTATTGGGAAGGGGAATATACCACCGCCCTTTATTGCAATGGCGTGCAGATCTCTGCAAAGGCAGTGCCGGAGACATTCCAGTGTACCCCGGACGGCGCGGTGTACTTTTTGGAGGGAGTTTCTTCCCGAAATTGGACCCTTTGCCGCGTGTACGGGGGAGAACGGGAAAATCTGGCGGAAAAAGTGACGGAATTTATCCCCTATACCCGGGAGTATGCCGTATACCTACAGCAGCGGGAGGATGGACAGAGCGTCGACTTGTTCGCCTGGACGGCTGGGCAAAAGGCAGTGCTGGTGGCAGAGCAGGTGCAGCTGCTGCTTTCGGATTCCAATGGTTCCTCCCTGATAAATGAGGAGTGGCAATAAAGAGGTAAAATGTTTGGAGAAGGAGGCGCTACCATGAAACAATGTCCATTTTGCGGAACCAAATGGAAAGGCAAAGGCCCGTGTCCCAACTGCGGATTAGACCCGGAAAAGAATCGGGATGAAAGTATGTTCCAGCCATCGGCGGAAGAAACCGGGGATTTCCAAGATGCCCCTCCGGATTTTGAAGTGGAAGAGCTGCTGCGGTGGGAGCCTTCTTCCCAGGATGATGCTGGGGAGACGGAAGAGAAAGACTCTAAAGAGCAGGAGGAGCCCTTCCCGGAAGAGGGGGAGGAGGAAGAAATTCTCACGCCCCGCAGGCGCTGGAAGCTCTGGCAGAAGCTGGCCACAGCGGCTGTGGCAGTGGTGGTAGTCGCGGCGCTGGTAATTGGCCTGTGGCCTAAGACCCCGGCGCTGCCGAGGGAGCCCGCCTTCTTTGTAAAGGATAATACCCTCATGGTGCTGCCTGCCGATGGGGAGCCGCAAAAGCTGGGGGAATACATAGACGGCATGGAAGCTACCCTGGCAGTTTCCCCCGACCACAGGGATATCGCCTGGACGGAAAATGAAACCGTCAAACGGATGGCGCTGGGCGGGGAGGCGGTGGCCTTCTCCCAAGCCCCGGCGTCTTATCCCAAGTTTTCCCAGGACGGCAAGTATTTGTACTGCATGGCAAAGGAAAATGAGGAAAAATCCCTGTACCAGATAGACGTTGCCAGCGGACAGGAACGTAAGGTAGGGCCCATGGAATATTACGCCTATTGGGAGGACGACTCCTTGCTGGCGGTGCAGAGGGACAGCGGGCTGGACGTTTACGACCTAAACACCCTGGAAAAGCGGTGGAGCAACCAGGTGCAGTCAGAGCTGGTGGGTTCCTTTGACGGGAACCTGTATTATCTGGAACGGATGGACGATATGGGCACTGTCCGGATGTGCCGCCGGAAAGGCGGGGAGATGGAGGAGCTGCTGACAAATGTAACCGGCGGCATCCCCCTATCGGGCGGCGGCGCCTACCTGCTGGAATGTACCGGCGAGGAAGTCCCCCTGGCCGGCTTGTTGGAGAACGACATCGGCGCAGACGGCGAGGAGATCATAAAAGAGTTGGAAGGCAGGACTGTCCGTATCCCCAAGACCTCCCTTTACTGCCTGCGGAACGGCCAGCTGACCCTGATGGGGGACTCCCTGAACATCCAGCAGTATGACGAGAAGGTAGGCGCAACCCTGGCCTTTGAAGTGGAGTACCAGGCGGCGGAGGAAACCCGGTTCCCCCTTAGCGATATACAGGCGGTTTACGGCAACGACAAGGACAATATTGCCCTGTATATCAAAGAGTACATCAGTATTATGTGGCCCCGGGAGTCCACGCTGCGGTACCTGGTAAAGGACGGCAAGCTGTTTACCCTGCCGGAGGATGTACCCCAAAGCGGCTATTCCCTCCAGGTAGCGGGGGATTGGATGTCTTTTTGCCATAATAATGAGGATACCGAAAAGTCTGGCCTGTGGTTGGGCCGGATAGAAGGGGAAAAGGTAGTTTCCCAGGGCTTTTACCCGGTAGCCGATACCGACCGCTATCTCCTTACCTCTGTGGGGAAGGTGTATTACTGGAGCGGGCAGGGCAACCAGTTTTCGGGGACCCTGTATGAAAACGGGACGCCGCTGGCCACAGACGTAAACCTGCAAAATGTGCAGACTACCCAAGACGGCGCGGTATATTTCCTCAGCGGCTCTGGGGAATCTTGGACTTTAAACCGCGTTGCGGACGGGAAGGTGGAGGCGCTGGCCAAAGATGTGGACGAGTTTACCGCCTTTACCCGGGACTATGCCCTGGCCCTGCAAAGGCAGCCGGGCAAGACGGGGTATGGCCTGCTGGTGCTGGAAGACGGCAAAGAGCCCCGGATTGTTGCCCAGCAGGTGAAGACCCTGTTCCGGTCCCAGAAGGACCGGGTCACCCTGCCCTGATAGGGGAGGAAAACCATACATCGTATAACAAATCCTATATTCTATAATGGAGGTTGCAATATGTCAAAAAAAGAACTGCTCCTGGGCAATGAAGCCGTTGCCCGGGGATTGTACGAAGCCGGTGTGCGGGTGGTTTCCAGCTACCCGGGAACTCCCAGCACCGAAATCACCGAAAACGCGGCGAAATACGACGAAATCTACTGCGAATGGGCGCCCAATGAAAAGGTGGCCATGGAAGTAGCTTCCGGCGCCAGCTTTGGCGGCGCCCGCTCCTTCTGCGCCATGAAGCACGTGGGCCTGAATGTAGCCGCCGACCCTCTGTTCACCATGAGCTATATCGGCGTCAACGGCGGTATGGTCATCGGCGTGGCCGACGACCCGGGGATGCACTCTTCCCAGAACGAGCAGGATTCCCGCCACTATGCACGGGCTTCCAAGACCCCTATGCTGGAGCCTGCCGATTCCGCCGAATGCCGGGATTTCGCCAAGCTGGCATACGATCTCTCTGAGCAGTTCGATGTGCCCTTTATCCTGCGGCTTACCACCCGCATTGCCCATTCCCGCAGCCTGGTAGAGCTGGGAGAGCGGCAGGAGCGGGAGCTGAAACCCTATGAGAAGAACCCCGCCAAGAACGTGATGCTGCCCGCCTTTGCCAAGCCCAAGCACGTGAAGGTGGAGGAGCGCACCGTGGCCCTGCGCCAGTGGGCCGAGACCTCCGGTATCAACGTGGTGGAGGACAACGGTGCAAAGGTTGGCGTTATTGTAGAAGGCGCTGTGTACCAGTACGCCCACGAGGCGCTGGGGGATTCCGTCAACTACTTAAAGCTGGGAATGCTGTGGCCCCTGCCCGACCAGCTGTTGAAGGATTTTGCCGCCGCCAACGAAAAGGTGTACGTCATTGAGGAGCTGGACGACGTGGTGGAGAGCCACTGCAAGTCTCTGGGCCTCACCGTTACCGGCAAAGACCTGTTCCCCCGGTGCGGCGAATTCTCCCAGAAGATCATCCGCAAGCTGATGAAGGGCGAAGACCCCGAGTTTGACACCCTGGACGAAGCCATCCCTGGCCGCCCGCCGGTGATGTGCTGCGGATGCCCCCACCGTGGATTGTTCTATGCCCTGAAAAAGGCCAAAGTGTATGTGAGCGGCGATATCGGCTGCTATACCCTGGGTGCTTCCGCTCCCCTGAGCGCCATGGATACCTGTGTCTGCATGGGCGCTTCCATCTCCGCTCTCCACGGCTACAACAAAGCCCGCGGGGAAGAGGCCGAGAAGAAGTCGGTGGCGGTGATCGGTGATTCCACCTTTATCCATTCCGGCGTGACCAGCCTCATCGATATCGCCTATAACCGGAGCAATTCAGTGGTGATTATCCTGGATAACTCCATCACCGGCATGACCGGTCACCAGCAGAACCCCACCACCGGCTACACCATCAAGGGCGACCCCACCAGCGCGGTGAACCTGGAAGCCCTCTGCCACGCCATCGGTATCAACCGTGTGCGGGTGGTAGACCCCTATGACCTGCCCGCCGTACAGCAGGCACTGAAAGAAGAACTGGACGCAGAGGAGCCGTCGGTGATTATCAGCCGCCGCCCCTGCGCCTTGCTGAAATATGTGAAGCACAAACCCGCCCTGACCGTGGACACCGATTCCTGCATTGGCTGCAAAGCCTGCCTGGGCATCGGCTGCCCGGCTATCAGCATCCGCGACGGCAAAGCCTGCATCGACCGTACCCAGTGCGTGGGCTGCGGCGTATGTGAGAGCCTTTGCCCGAAAAAAGCCATTGGAGGTGCCGCAGAATGAGTAACGGAAAAAGTGTAATGATCGTCGGCGTAGGCGGACAGGGGACCCTGCTTGCCAGCCGTTTGCTGGGTGCGGCCATGACCGCCAAAGGCTTTGATGTAAAGGTGAGCGAGGTTCACGGCATGAGCCAGCGAGGCGGCTCCGTGGTGACCTATGTGCGTTATGGGGAGAAGGTGTATTCCCCCATTATCGAAGAGGGAGAAGCGGACATTATCCTGGCCTTTGAGCAGCTGGAAGCAGCCCGGTATCTGCCCTACCTGAAAAAGGGCGGCGCTGTGGTGGTAAACACCCAGAAGATGGACCCCATGCCGGTAGTGACCGGTGCGGCCCAGTATCCGGAAGGGGTGCTGGACGCCATTGCCGCCAAGGGAGTACAGGTGCTGGCAGTGGATGCGCTGTCTTTGGCAGAGCAGGCAGGCTCGGTAAAGGCTGTCAACGTGGTGCTGATTGGCGCCATGGCCAAGAGTTTGCAGCAGGACCCGGAGGTCTGGCTGCAAGCCATTGAAGAGACGGTGCCGGCCAAGTTTTTGGAGATGAACCGCAAAGCCTTCCAGCTGGGCTTTGACGCAGTATAAAAAAGAAGATTGGCAAAGAAAAGCCCGGAGATTTTCTCCGGGCTTTTCTCATGGCCAAAAGCAGTACGCGGGGAAGCAGCTGCAAATAAGAAACTTGCTACCCCGCGAACAGAAAAGTTTTACTCGATTTTTTTCAAAAAATCGCAGGGGTCCAGGGGACAGAGTCCCTGGTCGCCCATCGCAATAGGCGAAATCTCTATCCCGCAGGCGCATTTTTGAAAAGTGAATTTGAAAGTTCCCGGTGGGGACTTTCAAAGAGAAAAACTTTTTGCAAGAAAAAAAGTTTTTCTGATACGTTCCGGATGCTTTTTCCCTTTTGTTTTCCCGTTAGGAAAACAAAAATTAGCTGGCATCAGGAACCATGCAGGGCCCCTTTTTTCTTGCAAAAGGGGCCCTCTTGCAAAATATCCCACTGGGATATTTTGCAATTCACCTCCGAAAATGCGCCTTGCGGCAAAAGAGTTTCGCTGCCTGCGGGCAGCAATCAGGAGGGGCTTTGGTCTCGCCTGCCGGCTCGGTCGGTGTTGTTTGCCACTGGCAAACAACACCCCCCTGAATCCCCCCACCACCTTTTGAGAAAAAGGTGGACGAAAACTGCTTTCGCGGGAAAGCAGCTGCAAACTGCAAGCTATTTCCACGCGAACTTGGTTGGCGCATAAAATAAGAGCAGCCGTCCTTTTGGAGGCTGCTCTTTGTATGGGAAAGGCTTACGCCGTCTCAATGGCGTTGGCCTGCTGGAGGCCGAACTTCTGCACGGCCTCTTCCCGCATTTTATATTTTAGAATCTTTCCCGCGGCGTTCATGGGGAAGCTGTCTACAAAGTCCACATACCGGGGGGTCTTGTGCTTGGCCATGTGGGTGGAGACAAACTCCTTCAGCTCCTCTGCCGTCATGGTCTCGCCCGGCTTCAAAATCACACAGGCGGCAATCTCCTCGCCGTAATCCTTGTCCGGTACGCCGATGACCTGCACATCCGACACCTTGGGATGGGTGTAGATAAAGTCCTCGATCTCCTTGGGATAGATGTTCTCGCCGCCCCGGATAATCATATCCTTGATGCGACCGGTAATCTTGTAGTTTCCATCGGAATCCCGGCGGGCCAGGTCGCCGGTGTGGAGCCAGCCGTCCTCGTCGATGGCGGCAGCGGTAGCTTCCGGCATCTTGTAGTAGCCCTTCATGATGTTATAGCCACGGGCCACAAACTCGCCGTCCACATTATCGGGCAGGTCCTTGCCGGTCTCCGGGTCTACGATCTTGCACTCTACGCCGAAAATAGCGCCGCCTACTGTGTTTACCCGGGTCTCAATGGAATCGGTGGTCTTGCTCATGGTGCAGCCAGGGGAGGCTTCCGTCTGGCCGTAGGTAATGCAGATCTCCGGCATATGCATCTTTTCAATAACCTCCTGCATCACCTTGATGGGGCAGGGACTGCCGGCCATAATACCGGTGCGCATATGGCTAAAGTCGGTTTTGGGGAAGTCCTCGTGGCCCAGCATGGCGATGAACATGGTGGGCACCCCGTGGAAGGCGGTGATCTTTTCCTGGTTGATACAGGCCAGACCCTTTCGGGGGGAGAAAGCGGGGATGGGGCTCATGGTGGTGCCGTGGGTCATGGAGGCGGTCATAGCCAGCACCATGCCGAAGCAGTGGAACATGGGCACCTGAATCATCATCCGGTCGGCGGTGGACAGGTCCATACAGTCACCGATGGCCTTGCCGTTGTTCACCACATTGTAGTGGGTGAGCATAACTCCCTTGGGGAAGCCAGTAGTGCCGGAGGTGTACTGCATATTGCACACATCGTTTTTGTCGATGGCGGCGGCACGGCGATAGACCTCTTCTATCGGAACCTTCTCCGAAACTGCCATGGCCTCTTCCCAGGTCCAGCAGCCCTTCTGGTCGGATTCACAGGTGATGATGTTCCGCAGGAAGGGGAGCCGCTTGCTGTGGAGGGGATGCCCCTTTTCCAACGTCTCCAGCTCAGGACACAGCTCCTTGATAATGGCGATATAGTCGGAATCCTTGTAGCCGTCCACCATCACCAGGGTGTGGGTGTCAGACTGGCGCAAGAGGTACTCGGATTCGTGGATTTTATAGGCGGTGTTTACCGTCACCAGCACCGCGCCGATCTTGGTGGTAGCCCAGAAAGTGATGTACCACTGGGGCACGTTGGTAGCCCAGATGGCCACATGGTCGCCGGGACGCACCCCCATGGCGATGAGGGAACGGGCAAAGGTGTCTACATCGTCCCGGAACTGGGAGTAGGTGCGGGTATAGTCCAGGGTGGTGTAGCGGAAGGCGTACTGGTCGGGGAATTCCTCCACCATCCGGTCCAGCACCTGGGGGAAGGTCAGGTCAATCAGGTGTTCCTTGGGCCACACATATTTGCCGGTTTTGGCGTTGTTATCATACAGCCGGCGGATATCCTCCACCCGGTCCATATACTGCTCCATAAAGTTGGCAAAGTGGGGGAACACAATGCCCGGGTCGCTGAGGTCGGGAGCGTACCGCTTGAGCCATTCCAGAGAGACATATCCCTCATAGTTGATGGAGCGCAAAGCCCGCATCATAGCGTGTACCGGCAAATCGCCCTCGCCCATGATTTTATACACAGTCTTTCCGTTTTCCACCAGGGAGTCCTTGATGTGGGTGTATTTGATGTAGGCGCCCAGGTTCTGCACCGTGGTCTCCGGGGATTCCCCAGCATAACGATAAGGATGGTGCAGGTCCCACAAAGCGCCGATATTATCGCTCTCAATCTGGTTCAGCAATTCCCGCAGCCGGGCCGTATCGGCATATACGCCGTTGGTCTCTACCAGCAGGGTTACGTCCTTCTCTTCAGCATAGGGCATCAGCTCCTGCAAAGAAGAAAGCACCAGACTGTCGTCCACGTCCCCGTCAGGGGCGGCGGTAAGATCTCCCAGCACCCGGATATAGGGGGTATGTAATTTTGCCGCCAGGTCAATATACCGGCGAAGTTCCTCCAGGGTCTCTTCCCGCTTTTCGGCAAATTTCAGCGCGCAGCCAGAAGAAAGGCAGCAGATCTCCAGATGCTTCCGGCGCAGCAGCTCGATGGTTTTGGGCAGGTTCTCCTCCTGAAAGGGACGGGCGTTAATGGAAAAGATGTTATCTCCCAGCCCCCGCATCTCGATGCCGGAAAAGCCAAAGTCCTTGGCCATGGAATAAATGTCCGCCCAGTCAAAATCCGGGCATCCCAAGGTAGAAAATGCAAGCTTCATATAAAAATGGTTCCTCCTCCAATGACAAACTCGGGAAAGTTTCCCTGATAATGAAAAAAGGCGCCCTCCCCCCAGTTGGGGGACGGCAGCCCGCAGTCCTTCTCCATGCAGTCCGTGTTTCCTTCCGGCAGCGGTGCGGGAGAAAGCCATTGAGCCGATGGTTGCAAAAAAGCCTGCGCGCCTTTTTCCTGTACAAAAGGCGCGCAGGCACCTGATAATTAAACTATATCATGTTTTCTCCCGGTTGTAAAGGAAAAACCGCTTTGTTTCTTTACTATGAAAAAGGAGCTGTGTTTCCTACATTTCCCTAAAAGGTTGGCCCTCAGGAGAACCGTAATATTCCAGCAGAACTTCCTCCCGGCACAGGCTCTCGAACTCCTCTTTTTCGCTGTCTGCCTTGAAAATCCTTTGAAACAGTTTGTCCCCGATTTTGCCTGTAACAAAGTTAAACAGCAGGAGAAACCCATACAGGGCGGGAAAATAGATCACCGCTGCCTTCCAGCCCAAAAACCAGGTGAGGATGGCCCCGGCAATGAGCCCCACGATCACCAGCCCCGGCGTTTCCTCTATGGGGGTCACCAGGAAAAACCGCCTGCGGCAGGCGCGGCGGAAGGTCTTGCGGATGGCTTCCAGCCCCAGTACCTGCAAAGACCGGGTAACACACGGTACCCCCTCTCCAAAAAGGGACATCCGGTCCAGATACACCGATAACCCGGCCTGGTCCCGCTGGTGGGTGATGGTGAGGGTTTGCCCTTCTGGAAGGCTGTCAAAACGGTATCCCGCTTCCAGGGAAAAGATGTAGCCGCTTTTTTTGTCCCGCCAGCTCTCGGCGCCGCTGCTGACCCAAAGGGCAAGGGTATCCCCTTCCCACTGGATGGCGGCTCTTTCTCGGGGAGGAATCGCGAAGCTCTCCCCGGAATGGATGCGCACCCTTGCCGGGATAGGGCTGTCATTATAAAAGAATGTGGTTTTCATCCATTTCCTCCTGTCTCCTCTAAAACGGTAAAGGAAGAGATTATCCGATTCAGCATTTCTTCGGAAATTTCATCGTTCCACACCAGCAGTATCATTTGCGAATCATCGCCGTCAAACCGAACCCAGCGCTTCTCAAATGTCTGGGAGCCATCGGAAAGCTCCATGGTGCCATACAGCGCGCTGTTGGAATCTACCGCCGAACTGGTAATGGAAACGCCGCGAAGTTCCTGATAAACATCATTGGATTCTGTCTGGGTGCTTCCGTTTTCCGGCCATAAGTTGGTTTGTACCAGCTGGACTTCTTTTTGGCCGTCTAAAACATACAAGTTCCCTTCTCGGTATTCACAGCTCCACTCCTTGGGAATTTCAAAGCTTCCCACCACTTCCTGGGGCGTTTGGAGCTCTTCCTGTTTCCAGGAGGAATCGTCCCTTTGACAGCCGCATAAAAAACACAGCAGAAAACAGAACAGCAAGAGGCATATTTTCTTGTTTTTCATTTTGATTTCTCCTTTCAACAAACGGATTTCTACCCCCATGATAGCCCCAAAAAAGCGAAACTGCAATGGTGGGTTCTCACAAAAGTTTTCCCGCTCCCTTGTGCAATGGGGCGCAGGCGGGGAATTTCCCTTTTTCCTTGTGTCGAAGCGTGACTTATGTTACAATAAAAAATAAGAGCCTTACGCTGTGAGTTTGGCCCCGTTTGCCGCGGGGCGACACAAGAAAGGAATGGACATCGAATGGTTATCAGAGTATTTGTGGAAAAAAAGCCCGGCTTTGACGTGGAAGCTCGGCACATGAAGGCCGACCTCCGGGAAAACCTCGGCCTTTCTGCCATTGAGGACCTGCGCCTCTTCAACCGCTACGACATCGACGGCCTCTCTGACGAGGAGTTTGCCGCTGCCCGTGGCACCATCTTCTCCGAGCCTAACGTGGATAACGTGTATGGCGAGGATTTTGTTTTCCCAGAGGGGTATCAGGTGTTCGCTACCGAATACCTCCCCGGCCAGTACGACCAGCGGGCCGACTCCGCCGCCCAGTGCGTCCAGCTCCTCACCCAGAAGGAGCGTCCCCAGGTGCTCACCGCCCGGGTGATCGCCATTAAGGGCGACATTTCCGCTGAAGAAATGGACAAGATCAAATCCTATCTGGTGAACCCTGTGGAATCCCGTCTTGCCTCTATGGAAAAGCCCGAGAGCCTGGACATGAAGGCCGACGTGCCTGCCGACGTGGCCCGTGTCACCGGCTTTACCCAGTGGAATGACGAGGAAATGAAGGCCTATTTTGATTCTATGGGCTTTGCCATGACCCTCGCGGACCTGCTGTTCTGCCGCGACTACTTCCGCGACGAGGAACACCGTGACCCCACCGTCACCGAGCTGCGGGTCATCGATACCTATTGGAGCGACCACTGCCGCCACACCACCTTCCTCACCCGGCTGAACCGCATCGAGATTGAAAAGAATGCCATCTCCGGCGCCATTGAGGACGCTTTGAAAGCCTATTACGACGCCCGTGATGAAGTATACGGCAAAACCGACCGTCCTGTCTCCCTGATGGATATGGCTGTCATGGGCATGAAGGTGCTGAAAAAGCGCGGCCTGATCCCCGATCTGGACGAGAGCAAAGAAATCAACGCCTGCTCCATCTGCGTGCCTGTCACCATCGACGGCAAGACCGAGGAGTGGCTGGTGCAGTTTAAGAACGAGACCCACAACCACCCCACGGAGATTGAGCCTTTCGGCGGCGCTGCTACCTGCCTGGGCGGCGCGATCCGCGACCCGCTTTCCGGCCGTGCCTATGTGTATCAGGCTATGCGCGTCACCGGCAGCGGCGACCCCACCATTCCCTTTGCCGAGACCATGCACGGCAAGCTCCCCAGCCGCAAAATCACCACCGGCGCAGCCCACGGCTATTCTTCCTACGGCAACCAGATCGGCCTTGCTACCGGACAGGTTACCGAGCTGTATGACCCCGGCTATGTGGCAAAGCGTCTGGAGATCGGCGCGGTGGTAGGCGCTTCCCCCAAGGCAAACGTGAAGCGCTTTGAGCCCGAAGAGGGCGACGTCATCGTCCTGCTGGGCGGCAGCACCGGCCGCGACGGCTGCGGCGGCGCTACCGGTTCCAGTAAGGCCCACACTGAGGAGTCCATTGAGACCTGCGGCGCAGAAGTGCAGAAGGGCAACCCGCCCACCGAGCGCAAGATTCAGCGCCTGTTCCGTGACCCCGCTGTTTCCACCCTCATCAAGCGCTGCAACGACTTCGGTGCAGGCGGCGTGTGCGTGGCTATCGGCGAGCTGGCTGACGGCCTGAAAATTGACCTGAACAAGGTTCCCAAGAAGTACGAGGGCCTGGACGGCACCGAGCTGGCCATCTCCGAATCCCAGGAGCGTATGGCTGTGGTGCTGGCTCCCGAAGATGTGGACGCCTTTATCGCTGCCGCTGACCGTGAGAACCTGAACGCTCAGGTGGTGGCTGTAGTTACCAAGGAGCCCCGCCTGCGTATGCAGTGGCGCGACGACACCATCGTGGATATCACCCGCGCATTCCTGGACACCAACGGCGTGACCCAGAATGCGGAGGCTGTCATCGAAGCCCTCAACCCCGATGAATATTACCGTGACCTGGTGCCGGAGTGCTTGCAGAACAAGCCCTTGGCCGAGGCCTTCTCCGATAACCTGAAGCGGCTGGAAGTCTGCTCCCAGAAGGGCCTGGTGGAACGGTTCGACGCTTCCATCGGCGCGGCTTCGGTGCTGATGCCCTTTGCCGGTAAATATCAGCTGACTCCCGAGGACGCCATGGTAGCAAAACTGCCGGTCATCCACGGCGAGACCGACGACGCCACCGCCATGAGCTATGGCTATATCCCCGGCATTGCCAAGTTCTCCCCCTTCCACGGCGCTGCCTATGCCGTGGTGGAGAGCCTTTCCAAGCTGTGCGCTGTAGGCGCCGACCCCATGAAAGCTCGCCTGACCTTCCAGGAATACTTTGAGCGTCTCCGCGACGTGCCCACCCGTTGGGGCAAGCCCGCTGCTGCCCTGCTGGGCGCTCTCACCGCGCAGCTCAAGCTGGGCCTGCCCTCCATCGGCGGCAAGGACAGCATGAGCGGCAGCTTTGAAGATCTGGACGTTCCGCCCACTTTGGTGAGCTTCGCCATCACCATGACCAAGGCTAGCAAGACCGCTACCGCCGCTTTGCAGCAGGCAGGCAGCCAGGTAGTGCTGTTTAAGCTCCCCGAGAACAAAGAAACCCTGCTCCCCGACTGGGACGCTCTGCCCGGTTGGTATGAGATGCTCCTCACCATGATGGAGAACGGCGAGATCCTCTCCGCTTCTGTGGTGAAGGAGGGCGGCGTGGCCGCCGCCGTTGCCAAGATGGCATTCGGCAATAAGATCGGCCTTTCCTTCGACCGCAACATGGAGGACGCCAAGGCCCTGTTTGCTCCCATCTCCGGCTCCATCGTGGCCGAACTCCGTCCCGGCACCGCCTTCCCCAAGGAGGCTGTGGCAGTGGGCGTGACCGTGGAAGAGCCTGTGCTGGTATTGGGCGGCGCTTCCATGAATATCGACGACCTGATCGCTGTGTGGAGCGGCAAGTTGGAGAAGATCTTCCCCAGCTTTGCACCCGCAGTGGAAGTGGAAAAGGACGTGCCCCTGTATACGGAGCGTTACACCGGCTCCCCGGTCATCAAGACCGCCAAGCCCAAGGTGTTTATCCCCGTATTCCCCGGCACCAACTGCGAATATGACACCGCCCGCGCCTTTGAAAAGGCCGGTGCAGAGCCTCATGTGCTGGTTGTCCGCAACCTGACCGCCGACGCTATTGAGGAGACCATCGTGGCCATGGAAAAGGCCATCAAGGAGTCCCAGATCATCATGCTGCCCGGCGGATTCTCCGGCGGCGACGAGCCCGACGGCTCCGGCAAATTCATTGCCACCACCTTCCGCAACCCGCGCATCGCCCAGGCAGTCACCGACCTGCTGGAGGCCCGCGACGGCCTGATGCTGGGTATCTGCAACGGCTTCCAGGCGCTGATTAAGCTGGGTCTGGTGCCCTTCGGCAAGATCACCGAGCCTTCCGAGGACGCTCCCACCTTGACCTTCAACACCCTGGGCCGCCACGTGTCCCGCATGGTGTACACCCGGGTCACCAGCGTCAAATCCCCGTGGTTTGCCGGCGTCAATGCAGGCGACGTGTTCGCTATCCCGGTGTCCCACGGCGAGGGCCGCTTTGTTGCCAACAACGAGTATCTGGAGAAGCTCATTGCCAACGGCCAGGTGGCTACTCAGTACGTCACTCCCTGCGGCAAGCCCAGCGGCTCCATTGAGTGGAACCCCAACGGCTCTGTGTGCGCCATCGAAGGCATTACCAGCCCCGACGGCCACGTGCTGGGAAAGATGGGCCACAGCGAGCGCAAAGGCAGCAACCTCTATGGCAATGTTCCCGGCGAGAAGGACCAGAAGATCTTCGAGTCCGGCGTGGCTTACTTCAAATAAGTTTTCAACAAATAAAGCCGTCCCT
>CALWVH010000022.1 GCA_944384915.1 uncultured Clostridia bacterium
GACAACTGCACATATTGGCGTAAAGCTGGCGTAAGTTGGCGTATTTTTATCCTGCACAAACCCCTAAAGCCTTGATTTTATGCAGTTTTTAGCCTCTTTACTTTTCCAGCGGCTTCATTGTCGGGAAAAGCAAAACGTCTCTGATGCTGCCAGAATTGGTCAATAGCATTACCAAACGGTCGATACCATAACCGATACCGCCCGTGGGGGGCATACCAATTTCCAAAGCATTCAGGAAATCCTCATCGGTGTGGTTTGCCTCTTCATCTCCCTGTGCCAACAGCTTTTCCTGCTCAGCAAAGCGCTGCCGCTGGTCAATGGGATCGTTCAACTCAGAATAAGCGTTGCACATCTCGCGGCCATAAATAAACAGCTCAAAGCGCTCCACATAATCCGGCTTATCGGGCTTACGCTTGGTTAAGGGGGAAATCTCCACCGGATGGTCCATAATAAACACCGGCTGGATCAGATGCTCTTCCACATATTCCTCAAAGAACAGGTTCAGAATATCTCCCTTGGTGTGGCGGGGTTCATAATGGATGCCCTTTTCATCGGCCAGCTTCTTGGCAGCTTCCGTATCCGGGATTTCATCAAAGTCCACACCGGCATACTTCTTCACAGCTTCCAGCATGGTCATACGCTCAAAAGGCTTGCCCAGATCGATCATTTCTTCCGCATAGGGAATCAACGTGGTGCCGCATACCTTCTGCGCCACATGGCGGAACATATTCTCCGTCAAATCCATCATGCCGTTATAATCCGTATAAGCCTGATACAGCTCCATGAGGGTAAACTCAGGGTTATGACGGGTGTCTACGCCTTCGTTACGGAACACGCGGCCGATTTCATACACCCGCTCCAAACCGCCTACGATCAGGCGCTTCAGGTACAGTTCCAGAGAAATGCGGAGTTTTACATCCTCATTTAGGGCGTTATAATGGGTCTCAAAGGGACGGGCAGCAGCACCGCCAGCATTGGAGACCAGCATGGGGGTTTCTACTTCCATAAAGCCCTGGTTATCCAGGAAGTTACGGATCTCCCGAATGATCTGGGAACGCTTGATAAAGGTGTCCCGTACCTCAGGATTGACGATCAGATCCAGATAACGCTGGCGATACCGGGTATCGGTATCGGTGAGGCCATGGAACTTCTCGGGCAGAGGACGCAGGCTCTTGCTCAGCAGGGTCACTTCAGAAGCTTTTACGCTCAACTCACCCTTTTTGGTGCGGAAAATTTCGCCCTTTACACCGATCACATCGCCGATGTCCAGCATTTTCTTATATTTGGTATATTCCTCTTCCCCAATCAGGTCACGGCGCACATACAACTGAATGGTACCGCTCTTATCCTGCAAATCGGAAAAGCTGGCTTTACCCATTACACGCTTGCTCATCATACGGCCAGCAACGCACACCGTCTCGCCACTTTCTTCTTCCGGCTCCAAATGGGCAAATTTCTCTTTGATCTCCGCAGCATGGCTATCTACCGGAAATTTAGTCAGCTGGAAGGGATCTTGTCCTTCCTGCTGTAATTGGGAAAGCTTGTCCCGGCGAATTTGCAGCAGCTCATTTAAATCCTGCTCTTGGGCAGGCGCTCTGTTGGTATCGCTCATATATCGTTCTTCCTTTCTGTTGTTTCAGAAAAAAGCAGGGGGAACCAATGCCCCCCTGCAGCTCATCATTTTTCGCTTACCGGGCAATGCCCAACACGTGATAACGCACCAAGCCAGCCGGGACCTCTACATCCACAGTATCGCCCACTTTATGGCCCAGCAATGCTCTGCCTACTGCAGACTCATCAGAAATGCGGCCTTCACGGGGATTTGCCTCATTAGAGCCCACGATCTTGTATTCCTTATTGCGCACCGTTCCATCCACGCCGGTAATCTCCAGTTCGATTCTAGAACCGATGTGAATATTCTCGTTGGTGAGATCGTCTTCGTTAATCAGTTTTACGTTTTTCAGCATCACTTCGATATCCGCAATGCGGGCTTCCATGATTGCCTGATCGTTCTTTGCCTCGTCGTACTCACTGTTTTCAGAAAGGTCGCCAAAAGAAAGCGCTACCTTAATCTTTTCCGCCACTTCCTTGCGGCGGACAGATTTCAGATAATCCAGTTCCTTTTCCAGCGCATCCAATCCTTCTTGCGTCAAAATAATCTGTTTAACTGCCATCTATATACCACCTTTTTGATAATCGACAATGCTATTATTATAATAATTCTATCCTCGGATGTCAATGAAAAAACCCAACAAATCCGGGGAAAATCCCATGAATCCGTTATTTTTCCGAATCGACATCTTCCGCTTGCTGGCTGCTCTCAGAGGAGCTCTCCTGTTGGGAAGAGGTTTCCTCCTCATATACTACACCCGGCACTTGAGACACGGCAGCGCCTTTCTCGATCAAGGTTGTGATCGCCGTCTGAAGCTGGGAATCCTCCTCTGCCGAGAGCGCACCCCGAAGCAGCTGAGCCTTTTCCTCTTCTGTAAGAGAAACGTCACGATCCGGCGTTACACCGCTGCCATATAGGGAGTTCCCCTCGGCGTCTACATAATAGCCGACAGTCAGGATCAAAGCAGAACCATCAGAAAGCTGGATGGTATCCTGACGGGAAGCGCCTCCAGCAGTCACCCCGCCTACAAGAGTACCCGCTTTTCCGTCCCGGATATCCGCCGCCAAAACCTCTGCCGCTCCATAGGTAGTATTATCTACTAATACAGAGACCGGGAGGCCCAGCTGTCCGCTTCCGGCAGTATATTCCACGGTGATCTCTCCGGAGCTATCTACATACCGGGCAGCATTGCCAGCCGAGAGGAACCATTTTGCAGCGGAAACCATATTTTCCACACTGCCGCTGGCGCATCCCCGCAAGTCCAATACAATGCCGCAGATTTCCTCTGCCTGTAACTGAGACATGATTTCCTGCATCTCTTCTTTTGTGGCATCAGTAAAGCTGCGCACCATAATATGGGCTACATTACCGTTTACTTTTTCCCAATAAACGCTTCGGGAAGTATATTCTTTTCGAATGATCTGGAAATCCAGGACCTCTGTTTTGGTCTCTGTACCCGTCTCATTTCCCTCTTCATCTTTTTTAGGTACTTCGGTAGTCCTCAACACACGAAAGCTCACTTGGCTTCCTTCTGCTCCATCCAGGCGGGTAAGGGCTTCGCCATATGTAAGGCGGATTACCTTCTTGCCGTCAATAGCAAGGATCACATCCCCTTTTTTCATTCCTGCCGCCTCGGCAGCGGAACCGGTAAGCACCTCTATGACTTCCATATTACCGTCTTCGTCCTGCATGGTACGGATGCCCGGGCCTATGCTTTTCTCCGGATCTCCTTGCAAATAAATGCGATAAGTTTCTGCCGAAAGATATTTGGCATTTGCATCACCCAAACCAGCCACATATCCGGCGCAAATGCCATCCTTGATAGCAGTCTCGTCCAACTCGCCTACTGCATCCCGACGCACCTTCTGATCGATCTCATTGAGCTTGGCATACATGGCCTGCCGCTCGTTTACATCCGCAATTTTGGTATTGAATCGATCCATGGCGTACAAATACGTAAGGGACACCGTAACCGCGGCTGTTAGGGCCGCTATTGCCACAGTTGTACCAATGGATATTTTTTTCACGGGCTGCCGCCTCCTCAAAAATCATACTAAAAGAAAGCATAAAAACGGGGGCGGGATGCCTTGAAGGCACTCCCGCCCCCGACAGGATTTTTACACATAACCAGTGGGGTCAACAGCTGTACCATAGTACCGGATCTCAAAGTGGAGATGAGCACCGTAGGATTCGCCTGTGTTGCCCACATAGCCGATAATCTGGCCCTTGGTAACATATGTACCGGTGCTGACTGTCAAAGCACTGCAATGGGCATATCGGGTAGCATAGCCATTTCCGTGGTCAATATCCACACAATATCCATAGCGGTTATGAGAGTTGGCCGCACTGCCAAAACCGGCAAACATTACATAGCCGGAATCTGCCGCTACGATAGGCTGACCATAAATCCCGCCTGCGGAAATATCAATTCCCTTGTGTCCGGAATGGAAGCCCTGATAGATGGCTCCATAATAACCGGGCACCGGCCACATAAACTGGCCTGTTCCGTTTACAGGATCGCTGCTGCCGGAATTTTCGGAACTTCCGGAATTTTCATTGCTGGAAGAACTGTTATTCTGGTTTTGGGAAGCGTAGTAATCCGCATACCACTGATCCAGGGCCGCGTCGGCTTCCTTCATATCCTCATCCAGAGCCTCGTTTTCGATTTCCAGATCCCGCTGCTGCTTTTCCAGATCTGTCAACAGAGATTCCGCCTCTTCCATAAGGGCAGTCAGCTCTTTCTGGCTATCTTGCAGCTCTGTACGGCTCTTGGTCAGTTCTGACTTGCTGTCTTCAATCACTTTTTTCTGGCTCTCAATTTCCTTCATTTCTGTTTTCAGCGTATCCATCAGCTGGGTATCATGCTCTGTTACCGCTTTCATAATTTCCGCTTTACGCAGCATATCAGAAATGTTCTCTGCATCCAACACGATAGCCAAGGTAGAAGCCTCTCCTGCCTTATAAAGGGCGCAAAGACGCTCTTTCAGCTTTTCATAGTTGGCATCGATAGAAACTTGCTTATCAGAAATTTCGTCCTCTTTTGCTTCGATCTGCTGGTTGAGCTCATTGATTTCCAAATTGTAGGAATCAATCTCCTGCTGTACCGTTTCGATCTGTGCGTTCAGGGTCTCTTTATACTCCTGCTGCTTCTCTGTATCTTCTTTTAGTTCCTCGAGCTTTTTGTCGTTCTCTGCTTTTTGATCTTCCAGCTCTTCCTGCCGCTCCTGCAGCTCTGACAATGTAGATGCTGCGGAAACCGAAGTAGCCCCCTGCTGCGGAAGAGATACAAATAAGATAGCACAGGCCACTACTCCAGCACAAATTGCCTTTATAATCCGCCTTTTATAGCCCAACAAGTTCACTGCCTCCCTTACGAAGATATCTTCCAATGGAAATCGCGCCGCCAATGGCACCAAAAGCTGCGCCTGCCGCCATAAAGCCCAAAGTATAGGGCAGCAAAAGCTGCATCATGGGAATAGGCGTGAAAAATGCGGCAATTCCAGAAATGACCTGCATCACGCTGTTATACAGCACGAACAGCAACACACTGGCCAGGATACCGGCTGTCAGGCCGATAACGATGCCCTCTACCACAAACGGCCAACGGACAAACCAGTTGGTAGCACCCACCGACTTCATAATGCTGATCTCCATACGGCGGGAATACATGGTCACCCGAATGGTATTGGCAATGATAAACAAGGAAACGATTCCCAGCAGCAGCACGACCCAGAATCCCACCATCGTAACCAGGTTATCCAGGTCTGTCAATTTGTCGGCAATATCGGAATAATCTGTAATATGGTCGACCCCTTCTACTGCTTTGATATCTGCAATGGTCTGATCGTATTTGGTAAGGTCTACCATGGAGATATCATAGGCATCCGGCAAGAAATTTTCAGACCCGGTAAGGCCTTCCAGCACGGTGCCGTCGTCTCCCAAAAGCTCCATCATACTCTCCAGAGCTTCGTCCTTGGAGACAAATTCGCACTCAGCGATGTTATCAATCTTTCTCAGCTGTTCGCCTACCTGTACAGATTCCAGCGTAGGCATATCCTCCCGCAAATACACGGTAATACTGTTGTTTCCTTCAATGGACTCCATAGCAACGCCAATGTTTAAGGAAAACAGCATAGCGGCTCCGGTAAGGATCAGACAGGAAACCAGAACTGCCACAGAGGCAATAGTCATGGTACGGTTTCCTTTTAGGTTCCGAAAACCTTCTTTTAACAGATAACGAAAATTATACAGTTTCATCAGTTGCAACCTCCTCTGTGTCCTGTGCCCCAGCAGAGGCTGTTCCTGCTGTCTTTCTCATAGTATCGGCTACGATTTCGCCTCCGTGGATCTGTACCACCCGGCGATGGAAATGCTTTACCAGATTATGTTCGTGGGTTACCATCAAAATAGTAGTACCGCGGCGGTTGATCTCACTGAGAAGATCCACGATCTCAAAAGAAAGGGCCGGGTCGATATTTCCAGTAGGTTCGTCAGCGATAATCATACTGGGGTTATTCACTAATGCTCGAGCCAACCCCACACGCTGGCGTTCACCACCAGAAAGCTCTGCCGGCAAACATTTTGCCTTATTCTGTAGCCCCACCAATCCCAAAATATAGGGGACCCGCTTACGGATATTCTTCGGGGCCGCCCCTACCACGTGCATGGCAAAGGCCACATTTTCATATACCGTCATGGTGTCGATGAGACGGAAATCCTGAAATACGATGCCCATGGTACGGCGCAGGTAAGGGATATCCCGATTCCGCAGTGCGGAAAGTTTTTTTCCATTTACAATAACCTCACCGGAATTCGCCTTTTCCTCTCCCATGATAAGTTTCAAAAAGGTACTTTTTCCTGCTCCCGATGATCCTACGATAAAGACGAATTCGCCTTTCTCTACCTTCAAGTTTACATTTTTCAAAGCCTTGGTGCCATTGGCATACGTCTTTGAAACATTCTGAAATTCGATCACTCTCGTCCCTCCCGTATAATTTCTGTTCTGTTTCTCTATACAAAAAATGGCAAAATTTGCCCCTATACTTGATTTTTTTCAAAGAACGGCAAAAATGCCGCACATTGATATGTTCACATAATACCAATGCACGGCACTTTTATAATTCTATAAAAGAATAAATTTGTAATTATTTTGTAATCTTTTTAAGATTAGCAGAAAAATACTTCCAAATTAGAACTTCACAGGGTTGGAAGAGAGGTATTTTTTGACCATAAGCGCTACCTTAAAGACAATAGCATCCTCAAACTCACGCAGATCCAAACCTGTGATTTTCTTGATCTTCTCCAAACGATACACCAACGTATTGCGGTGCACGAACAGTTTTCTGGAAGTTTCAGAAACATTCAGGTTGTTCTCAAAGAACCGCTGAATGGTAAACAGAGTTTCCTGATCCAGAGATTCGATGGAACCGCGCTTGAAGACCTCTTTGAGGAACATATCGCACAGAGTAGTGGGCAGCTGATAGATCAAACGGGCAATTCCCAGGTTGTCATAGCTGACGATGGGACGCTCTGTATCAAACACCTTGCCGACTTCCAAAGCCACCTGAGCTTCTTTAAAGGAACGAGCCAGATCCTTAATTCCAGCCACCACAGTACCGATACCAACCACACAGTGGGTATAGAACTCACTGGAGAGGGTATCCACAATGGAACCAGCCAGCTTGTCCAGATCCTTGCTTTCGATACCGGGGCGAATCTCTTTTACCAGAGCGATATCCGTCTCGTTGATATTGATGATAAAGTCCTTATTCTTGTCCGGGAACAGATTCTGCACCACATCATAGGCGGAGATATCCGTCTTGTTGGTGATCTTAATCAGCATACACACCCGGTTGACATCTGAATTAAAGCGCAACTCCCGAGCTTTCAGATAAATGTCGCCGGGCAGGATATTATCAAGAATGACGTTCTTAATAAAATTGCTGCGGTCATACTTCTCATCATAATATTGCTTAATGCTGCTCAAAGAAATGGACAGCAGGTTAGCATAACGAGCAGCCTCCGGGTCATTGCCGGAAACAAACACGGCATATTCCGGGCGAGGACGGCTTCCAAAAGAACGATAGGTATAACCATTAATTACAAAGGGGTTCGGCGAAGCCATTGTTTCCGCCGTAACACTGTCATTCACTTCACCGATGCGGCCTAACTCACTGCATGCGATGATAACGGAGGTTTCATCAATCACACCGATGGTGCGGTCAATGGCATCTCTCATCTGATGAATGACACCCTGAAACAATCTGTTAGACATAGAATTTCCCTCACTTTATCAATATAATTACAATCCGATTCGGATAAACGACCTTCCATCCCCACTTTTAAAACCAAACATCCGTCATATCAAAGCTTCCCATAGGCCCATTACAGGCAGGGACAGAACTGCTATTTACATTCTACATAAATTCCGCGAAAATTTCAACAGGGAAATAGACGATTTTCAAAATAATTTATTGTAACTGGGTAAAAGCGCTTTTAAAATTGGTTTTATTTACCAGAAAATGGAAAACGGGCCGCGTTTTCACGCGGCCCGCTATCAAAGAGACAAACAATCAGTTCAGGATTGTCTTTTCAGTTTCCTTATCGAAGACATGCATCTTCTTCAGGTCAAATGCGATCTTAATGCGGTCACCAGACTTAGCAACACTGGTAGGCTCAACACGAGCGGTGATAGCGTTGCCTTCGCAGTTCAGGTACAGATAGGTTTCTGCACCCATCAGCTCGGTAACTTCCACATCGGCCTCTGCAATACCGTTGTTAACCTTTGCCAGGAACTCAGGCTCGTCATGTACGTCCTCAGGACGGATGCCGAACACAACGTCCTTGCCAACATAGTCAGCTAGGTTGGTACCAGCAGCCTTATCGGCCGGAACCTTCAGAGTGCAGTTGCCAAAGGTCAGGGTCAGGTCGCCGCCATCCTTGCCAACAACAGCATCGATGAAGTTCATTTGAGGAGATCCCATAAATCCAGCAACAAACTCGTTGCAAGGCAGATCATACAGATGTTGGGGAGTATCGACCTGCTGAATGAAGCCGTCCTTCATAACCACGATGCGATCGCCCATGGTCATAGCTTCGGTCTGGTCGTGAGTAACATAGATAAAGGTGGTTCCCAGCTTCTTATGCAGCTTGGCAATCTCGGTTCTCATCTGAGCACGCAGCTTTGCGTCCAGGTTGGAAAGCGGTTCGTCCAGCAGGAAGACTTTAGGATCACGCACGATAGCACGGCCCAGAGCAACACGCTGTCTCTGGCCACCGGAAAGAGCCTTGGGCTTTCTGTCCAGCAGGTGGGAAATGTCCAGGATACGAGCAGCCTCTTCCACGCGACGCTTGATCTCATCCTTGGGAGTCTTGCGCAGCTTCAGGCCGAATGCCATGTTGTCATATACGGTCATGTGAGGATACAGAGCGTAGTTCTGGAACACCATAGCGATATCGCGATCCTTAGGAGCTACGTCGTTAGCCAGGGTATCGCCAATGTACAGCTCGCCCTTGCTGATCTCTTCCAGACCTGCAATCATTCTCAAAGTTGTAGACTTACCGCAACCGGAAGGGCCGACCAGAATGATAAATTCCTTATCAGCGATATCCAGGCAGAAGTCGGTAACTGCCGTAACGCCGCCGGCATAGATCTTGTAGACATTTTTCAAAGTTACACTTGCCATAATTAACCTCCTGCAGACTGTTTGTTTTGATTTACCCTACTTCCTATGTATAAAAAACCATAAGAAATTCGTTAACACAAGTATACCAGAATTGCCGGGGAGTTGATAGACTGGATTTACCCAAACTTTCCGATTGTTGTTTATGAAAATCTTCTAAAACTCAAAGGAACGCCCAAAATTTGGTACAAGTTGCTATGAAAAAATGAGCGCAACCTCTTCCTGCGTCATTTCACGGGCTTTTCCCGGCTGTAAATTACTATCGAGCCACAATTTTCCCATACGCAGACGGCGCAGTTCTATCACATTTTTTCCTCTGGCAGCAAACATCCGCTTCACCTGATGAAACTTTCCTTCCCGCACCTCCACCCGAACAATGCTCTTGTTTTCTTCCTGGGGCAGTTCCAGTCGGGCTGGCAGGCATACAAAATCTTTCAGCGGAATCCCTGCGGCAAAAGCCTGTACATCCTCTTCATTCGCTGGGGTGTCCAAGCGAGCTTCATACAATTTATATACATGTTTTTTCGGAGAAAGCATCCGGTGAGCCATATCCCCATCGTCTGTGATAATCAAAAGTCCGGTGGTATCCTTGTCCAGCCTTCCCGCCGGAAAAAGCCCTGCCCGGCGCAGTTCTGGAGGGAGCAGGTCCAGCACAGTAGGGGCCCGATTATCCCGGGAAGCAGAAAGCACGCCTGCGGGCTTATTCATCATGATATACAGATACTTTTTTACGATCACCGGTTTCCCATCTAGGGAAATCTCATTTTCTTCCGGGTCTGCTTTGGATTCCGGACGGCAAACCGGCTTTCCATCTACTGTCACCCGTCCCCGACGGATCATTTGCCCTACTTCTTTTCGGCTTCCGATCCCCTGGGAAGCTAAAATTTTATCCAGCCTTTCCTGTGCCAAAAGCGCTTTCCCCCTTTCTTTTGCTTTTATTTATTGTATCGCAAAACCACAGGAAAGGCAATCTCTTTCAGTCTACCGGCCACGCATCTGCCGGTATCTCTTCTTCTTCCACTTTCGCCTCCTGCCATGTGCTTTCTACTGCTTCTTCTTCCTGTTCCGGCCCTTGGAACGTAACCATAAAACCGTCAATAGCCACCGAGCTGATATCTCCTCCTATCACCTGCCCCTCGTATACCAGCATGACTGCCCGCACCTCTTCGTTACTTCTTGGATAGTTCAGCACCTTATAAATCCACTGCTTGCAGGTTTTTCCCGCATAGGGCAGCAGATCCATTCCCTGCTCCTTCTGCAAAGCGTTGTACCGGGTGTACACCTCGTCAAACTCCTCTGGAATCGCTACCTCTCGAATTTCCAGGGGTTCAGAGTCTACCTCCCAGCCATACTGGGCCAGAAATGCGATCCTCTGGTCGGCGGTCTCCCCTGCCCGACTGACTTCATTCTCTATGGGAGCCTGATTGCGGGGCATAAAAATTATCACCGCTGTTAATACTGCCAGCGCCGCTCCCAATGCAGCGATCCTCTTTCTCCCAGGATGTACCGAGAGCACCATGCGTCTGCCTCCTCCTACATCTATAGTTTTTTCCCTCTATATGGATATGGGAATGAGGCTGAAATTATCACCTGTTTTGCTATTTGCTTTCTATAAATAAAATGAAACACGCCTCAGAAGGACCGTTCTTCCCTCTGAGGCGTGTTATAATAAAATGGCATTCTTTGGATACCGACCAATCCGTGCCGCAGGCAACGAAAAGCTACGGTTATTTTGACGTCAAGGCCTTTTTCAAACATCTACCAGCAACAACCATTCTCCCCGGGAATTCCCCAGCAGGAACCGTATTTCTACTATCTGTTCCCCATGCTGCGGATGAGTTAACCCGCTGCCCGTTCCAGATCTCGGCGCAGCCGCTGGATGATTCTCTTTTCCAGCCGGGATATGTAGGACTGTGAGATTCCCAGGCTATCGGCCACTTCTTTTTGGGTGTGCTCTTTGTGGGAGCGCAGCCCAAACCGAAGTTCCATGATGGTCTGCTCCCGAGGGGTAAGACGGGAAACTGCCTCCAACAACAGGGCTTCCTCCGCCTCCTGCTCAATGCCGCGGTTTACGGTATTGGGATCGCTGCCTAAAATATCGGAAAGCAAAAGCTCGTTGCCGTCCCAATCTACGTTCAGGGGATCATCAATAGACACCTCGTTTTTCAGTTGGCTGCTTTTGCGCAGATACATGAGGATCTCATTTTCAATACACCGGGAGGCATAGGTAGCCAGTTTGATTTTTTTCTCTGGTCGGAAGGTATTCACCGCCTTGATGAGCCCAATAGTACCGATGGAGATGAGATCCTCCACCCCTGCCCCCGGGGATTCAAACTTCCGGGCGATATACACCACCAGCCGCAGGTTGTGGGTAATGAGCTTTTCCCGGGAAGGGTTCTCCCCGTTTCGGATAGCCTCCATAATGGATTCTTCTTCCTCCCGAGGAAGAGGCGGCGGAAGGGTGTCCGGGCCATTGATATAGTAGACTCCCTCCGGCGTCCGGTAACGGGCTATCCAAAAAAGCATTTTCCCCCATACCCGTTTCCACCAACGCATTATCGTGTTCATCCCTATTGCTCCTTTCAATCAAATACGGCAGGGGGCACTAAAACCTGAAACTGCCCTGCTCCCAGCTTCCGGCTGCATACTGCCACCCAGCATCCGGTAAGCTGCCGGATCTCCTTGCCTGTGGTGATCTCCAATTTTTCCGGCAGAAATCCGGGCAGCATCCCCTCTCCCGAAACAGCCTGATAGGGGATCATGCGAATCCCCTCTTGCCATTGGCTAATGCTTCCTTTTTGCAGGCACAGTGGCATGGCGTTTCCAAGCGCCTGCTTTTCCACCACCAGCGCAGGTCTGTGTGAAAAAGGCTCTGTCAGCGTACAGCCAGTATCGATCTTCCCGTAAAGCACCTGGGAATTTCCTTCCCAAGTAACCGTTACGGTACAGAACCGGCTTTTAGGCTCCCGAGGCTCTGTGACTCGACGCAAAATAGCCATTACTCCATAGGAAGCCGACGCCAAAAAAAGTAAAAGCAGTGGAGAAATGGGCAAATATAACACACCATTTTGCATCAGCATACCAGAAGAAGGATTCATGGCGCATAAAGCCAGCATAAATCCGGCAAAGCCAAAGCTGCACAGATACAAAAGCCCCAACAGTTTACAGAACATTCTGCGGGAGACGGGGAAAAAACAGGCCAGCACCATGGCGGCCGAAAGTCCCAGCCGATACAGGAGGGAAAGGCTCCAGTGAGGTTGGGGAAGAAAGATCACCAACGACCCCAAGGCCCCAACACAGGCTCCTAGGAATACCCTTCCCCTCCCTACCGAAACATGGAGAAATCCTCTCACTGTCAACAGCAAAAAGTAATTTACCAGCAGGTTTACCAGGATCAGCATATCTATGTAGATGGTCTGTTTCATACCCCGCCCCCTTCATTTGTGTCCGCCTTTTCCAGTATACCCTTAGGCCAGTGTCTCTTTCTGTCAGAAAACTAATGCCTGGAAAAATATATAATGTACTCCTTGTCCTACTACTGTTTTATCCTTGATTAAAACACAAAAAGACCCTTGCCAATACAGGCAAGGGTCCCTTGTTTATAAGATATGCTGTACTTCAAACAAAAGAGCTTGAAGTTTTGACTGGATTACAGAGTTTCCTGCTTCTGCTTCTTGACTACTACCAAGCCGCATCCAGCTGCCAGCAACACTACCAGTGCCACTGCTGCCGGGAAGAAACTATGTCCTGTCTGTGCATTATCACCCGGCTCCTCGGAAGAAGTGGAACCTTCAGACTGGCCAGGCTCCTGAGACGAATTGGAATCTTCAGAGGACTCAGAATCTTCTGATGTGTCAGAGCCCTCGGATGATTCCGGCTCCTCGGGAAGAAGCTCCAGCCCCTTCATGGCTGCATCCAGAGCGTCATAAGCTGCCTGGATATCCTCGGGCATTGCATAGAAGGTATCAGCCACTGTCTGGGCTTCTGCCAGCGCTGCGGTAAAGACAGCTACTGTCTCCTCGGTATACAGGCTGGTATCCACCTTTTCAGCTTCTGCAATCAAAGCCAGAAGTTCGGTTTTATCAAATTCCTCAATAGCGCCATCCTTTACAGAGAACACTACTGTCTCGGACACATTACCGCGATAGTCTTCCAGCGTTACAGCATAGATACCGGAAGCATCGGCTGCTACGGTAGGCATCTGATTGTTATAGCGAACCACGGTCTGGGCCTCGCCGCCATCAATGGTATAGATCATCTTATACCAGTCTTTAGCCAGCGGGACAGCCAGTCTGCCGCCATAGATTCCAGGATTGTAGGGCTTTGCATAGCTGTCGTCCAGACGTCCGTCATAAGTAACGGTCTCGCCGCCGGCAGTGGTAATAGTCATGGTGTAGCGTGCATAGTCAGCGTCTGCGCCAGAAGGAACATCCAAAACCGCTGCATTCTTTCCAGCAGCTGCGGTTACAGAATAAACCTCGGGCTCTGCTTCGCCGGTGTATTCCTTGGCCACGTTGATAACGGTCTCACCGTCCAGGCCGGCAACATCGTCCCAGTTAACCAGCAGACTGCCGTCTACTGCTTTAACTTCCACGTTGGAAACAGCCTTGCTATAGTCATAATCGACGGTAGCAGCATCACTCTCGGTACCGTCTTCGGCAACGGCCTTTACCTTAATAGTAACAACGCCCTCGGCGTCATAGAGGTCTTTAATATAGAAGACTTCGTCATAAATGCCGCCCATGTACATTTCTTCACCGTTAATCACGGCATAGACATTGTACTGCTTGACTTCATCATAGGAAGCCATATCCCAAGAGATGTACATTTCGCCCGTATCATAGGCCTTGTCAATGGTCAGGCCGGTGGGGGCAGCGGGTTTCTGCGCTTCGCCAGTGGTATAGGCCAGTTCGCCAATGTTGATCTGATAGTCTTCGGCGGTGCCGTCAAATACCAGACCCATGGCAGCTACCTTCTTACCGGCATAATCGGACAGATCCACCGTAGAGGTTACCCAGCTGTCGCTCTTGGCAGCAGAATTGGCAACATCCAGCTTCACAACGGTATCGGTATCGTCCTCAAAGATAAGAGCCAGTTTCATGGCTACATCGTCTTCAGAGGTCTTCTTAAAGGTCAGGTCCACCTTGGTGTCGGCAGCTACCTCAAGATCGGTCTTATACAGGTGCATGAAGTTTTCTGCATCCACTGCGCCATAGACAACCAGAGAAGAACCGCCATTGTAAGCACCTACCAGGTCAAAGTCGAAGGAACCTTCCTTGCCCAATACGTCCTCCTGGCCGTTATCATAGTTCTTCTTATACTGGGTGCCATAGTCGAAATCAGCATTCAGCTTAGTACCCTCTGTCTCAAACCACCACTGCCAGG
>CALWVH010000023.1 GCA_944384915.1 uncultured Clostridia bacterium
GAGCGGTATTTCCGGATTTTCCTGTTGTTTACCTTTATCAACGGTATTCAGCCTATTACTTCCAATTTCTTTACCGCTATGGGCAAGGCGCCCAAAGGCGTGTTGATGGCCCTAACCCGTCAGGTGATTTTTCTGTTGCCCCTGTTGGTGATCCTGCCTATGATCTGGGGCATTGACGGCGTCATGTATGCCGGACCAATTGCAGATGGCGCAGCGGCTCTTTTGGCAATTATTTTGGTCGTGCGGGAGCGGGGAAAGCTGCTGGCCATGGAAAAACAGCAAAATTTGCAGAATTCTCCCGAAAATGTATAGTTTGTCTTGACTGTCAACCTGCTTTACCCCTTATAATGGAGGCACCAACAGGGAAAAGGAGGCGGTTCTATGACTATTAAAGAGATGGAATCCCTTACCGGCATGACCCGGGCCAATATCCGGTTTTATGAGAGCAAGGGTTTATTGTCACCAGAACGGGGTGAAAATGGGTATCGGGAATATACAGAAAAAGACCTTATAGCTTTGCAGCGAATTAAGCTGTTGCGGATGCTGGATCTTTCTTTGGAAGAAATTCAGAAGCTACAGATGGGGGAGGAAGCCATGGAAACTGTGCTCTCCCGACACGAGGAGCAGCTTCAGCAGGAAGGGGAACGAATTGCCAGGTGCAGGGAAGTCTGTGCCCAGATGAAAGCGGATAGAGTACAGTACAGCACGTTGAATGCGGACAAATATTTACAAAAAGTAAATGAACCTGAACCCGAGACTCAGCCGGAACCCCAGTGGAAACAGGATGTACTCCCCCGGGTGCGCTCGCCGTTCCGGCGCTTTTTTGCCCGATGGCTGGATCTGATTTTTTATGTTACCTTATGGCAGCTTTTTCTTGTCATAGTTTTGGATGTCAATCTCTCCAATCGCGGTAGTGGAGGCGATGTGCTGGATGCGGTGATGCAGCTGCTGCTAATGCTCGTCTTAGAACCAATATTTTTACGCCTGTTAGGTACCACCCCTGGAAAATGGATTTTAGGGCTGCGGGTTACAGGAGAAGATGGAAAACACTTGACGCTGGCACAGGCTCGTTCCCGGACATGGAAGGTGTGGTTTCGGGGCATGGGGCTGGGAATCCCTATTTATAATCTGGTTCGGTATTGGAAGAGTTATCGAGCTTGTGAAGATGGGGAAATGCTGGACTGGGAGGAGGATTCCACCCTGACCCTTCGGGACGAAAAGCGATGGAGAACGGTTGTCTGGATAGGGGCTGCCTGTGTATTGATTGGGTCAATAGTACTCACTATGGCGTGGGCGCAGCTTCCCAAATACCGGGGAGACCTTACAGTGGCTCAGTTCAGCGAAAATTACAACCGCTATTGTCGGTATTACGGCTTTGATGGCTTACGGAAGCTGGATACAGAAGGAAATTGGGTGGAAAATCAGTACCCGGAAGGTACTGTGGTAGTGGAAGTAATGGAGAGCGTGCCTCTACCGCCGCTGGAATTTACCCAAGAGAATGGAATCATTACCGGTATTTCTTTCACCCTTACCAGCGAGAGCGAGGAGGAAATTATCGGAAATTATGATACAGAGATTCTCTTACTAGTGGAGTCTTTTGCTGGCGCCCAGTGGGATAGGGGGCTTTTTGATAGAGAACTGGGGCAGTTTTCTCAGATTTTGAATGATTCGTCTTTTTCTGGACTCGAAGAGGAAATTTACGGCGTCCGGGTTACTAGAAAAGTAGAATACAGCGGATACGAGCCGTCGGTTGGTTGGGGATTAATCCCCGAAGAAGGGAAATCCTGCCGGTTTGTAATGGAGTTTTCCATGATAAAGTAAAAATTAAGTTGTAAACCTATAAAAATTATTAGGTTGACAATAGTTAACAGGTACGCTATAATGACAAAGGAATTCCAGAAAATCCAGATAAAAAGGAGCCTTTGTTATGAAGCGCACCATTCAAATTACCCAAATTGCATTATTTGCCGCCTTGACTGCGGTGTTTTCTCAAATTTCTTTTCCCGTTCCCATGACTCCCATTGTGTTTACGATGGGTGTAATGGCGGTATACCTCACCGCGGCGCTGCTGCCCAAATGGCAGGCATTTCTGGCGCTCATCGTCTATCTGCTGCTTGGTGCTATTGGCCTTCCGGTATACAGCGGGTTTCATGGAGGAATCGGCACACTGTTGGGTCCCACCGGCGGTTACCTGATGGCCTATCCCATTATGGCGTTTTTGGGGGCATGGCTCCGGGAACTGTTGGGTAAAACACCGCTGCCCCGGTTTGTTTCCTGCCTGATCGCATTGCTGATTACCATTGTTCCCTGTTATCTCATTGGTTCTCTGTGGTATATGCAGGTGGGCCAGGTAGACTGGATGACTTCTCTGAGTTTGACTGCCCTGCCCTTTATCCCAGTGGATGTGGTGAAGGTGGTATGCAGTGCTTTGCTGGCAATGCCGGTAAGCGTGGCGGTGAAAAAGGCGGGACTGGTTTCCGGAAAAGCGTAAAAACAATAAATAAAAATAGCCCTTGCTGTGTAGGAAGATAAGATTCCCAACAGCAAGGGCTATTTTTATCCCCAATGGTCCAGTCCAGCGCGCTGCATGGCGCCCATTACCTTTTTTCGGAGATCGGGGAACTGCTTTTCCAGTTCTGTCACCAGCAGCTCTGTTTCCTTACGGCTAGTGCATCCGTCGGCGGGGCACTGGCTCTTGACAATGGGCAGTTCCAGCCGGGCGGCGGCATTGCGGATATCCCGTTCCTCACAGAATACCATAGGGCGGATCATCCACAGATCCCGGCGGGAAAGATAGCTTTTTGGGGAAAAGCAACCCAGCTTTCCGCCGTAAAACAGATTCATGAAAAAGGTTTGCACTGCGTCGTCAAAATGGTGACCCAGGGCAAGGGTGGTACAACCGTTTTCCTTGGCCATCTCGTGAAGAATACCCCGACGCATCCGAGCGCATAGGCTGCACGGGTTTTCTTCTTTCCGTTCCTCGAATATAATCGTGCCCAATCGAGTACGGCGAATGAGATAGGGTACCTCCAGTTCCCGGCACAGTTCCTCAATGGCAGAAAAGTCCGTTTCCTGTCCGCCAAAGCAGGGATCGGCGGTAATGGCCATGAGGGAAAAAGGCACGGGATAAAAGGCCCGCAGTTTGGCAAGACCCATAAGGAGCATGAGGGAGTCCTTACCGCCCGACACTCCCACAGCGATTTTATCTCCAGGCTTTATCATTTCATACCGCTCCATAGCGGCGCGCATTTGTCCCATCAGTTTCTGCACGGGTATTCATCCTTCCTTTTATGTAAAGGTTTTTATTTTTTAAGACGGAGTGCATTCCAATGTTTTGGCGATCCATGGCACAAAAAGGTGGGGAGAGATTTCAAAGTCCTCATTTTGAGCACCGGATACGCAATAAGGCACATCTTCCAGATAGCATTCTACATAATGATACACCACAAACGTTTCTTCGGGAACCGTAAGGTCATATTGAACCGTTACCAGCTTTCCGGCATCCGTGTCATCAAAAGAAAAGGAGAAGTGATCCACTTTATACCCCTGTGCTCTTTCGATGGTCTGCTTGAAAAATGTCTGGAAGGGTTCGGTATCCTCCTCAAATAAAGCCTGGGTAACCTCTTTTTCATCCGGGGAAAGATCGTACCGTAAAATGCTGATGGTATCCTCTACTGTATAGTCTTCCCCTGAATCAAGCAGGCGGGATGGAATTATACTAGTCCCGGCTACACTGCACGTAAAAGGCTCCCAGTCTTCGGGGATATCACAGGTAAGCGTGTATTCCCCGCAGGTACGTGTAATACTTTTCATGGGTCCTGGAGGGGTTTCTTCCCATGTGTTTTTCTGGTCACATCCGCAACAAGCTATAAATAAGAGCAGGCCGCAGCAGAAGGCAGCAGCAGCCTTTTTCCATTTTTCCATGATAGGATTCCTCTTTTCAACAATTTTATAAAGTGTTCCGCAGCCCTATACGGCGGCTCTTTATTAAATATCTGTATCATAGCATAAACATAGTTGAATGTCCAGAAAAGAGGGGGAGATAGAGGGTTGGTAAAACATACAAAAAGTGAAATGACGACTCTGTATGAGTGAGAAAACAGCCAAAAAACGATGAAAATGAGAGCAAACTCAAAAGTAAATTAAAAAAATGGAATTTGCCTCTTGACATCACCGCCTGGGTGTGGTAGTATCATATAGCAAATCCAGCCCCGGTGCGCCCGGAGGCTGCCCGATTGGGTCGCCCTGCCTTGGGCGGGGCTTTGTAATATTGATTGTTTTTACAACAAGCAGGAGGTAAACGCTA
>CALWVH010000024.1 GCA_944384915.1 uncultured Clostridia bacterium
GACTGCTGAGTGCTATCAAAACGATAGAAAGAGAGGTATTCCTGTGAAGAATATACCTGAACGTCAAAAAGACATCCTGTCCATCATCGCTAGCCTTGATATTTCGCCGACAATGTACAGGAATGCCGTTGAAAAGTACAAAGCGATAACAAAGTTTCTCAGCGACTGTGGTATTGAAGCCGACATGTATCCGCAAGGTTCCTTTGCTTTTGGGACCGTAGTCCGTCCAAATGCCAAAGATCCCTCTGCAAACTACGATCTGGATTTTATCTGTCAAGTTAGCGGCAGCCGGGCGGATTATGCGCCGAGCGAGCTTCGCCAAAAAATCGAAGACGCATTCACTTCTAGTGCCATCTATGGAGGGAAACTAAAAGTATGTAAGGAATGTTTTACTGTTGAATATGCCGATATCAACGGCGTGGGTTTTACAATCGACATCGTTCCTGCCGCAGATGAAACTAGTGAAAACAAAAAACGCCTCACCCAAAAAAGTTTGGCACCTGAACTGATCGGCACAGCAATTGCTATTCCAAAGCACAACGGCGAACGGAATTACTCGTGGTTAACCAACAATCCCAAAGGATTTCGTATATGGTTCGACAAGATTAACGAGCCTTTTTTAGCCGCATCAAGAGAGACTTACCGACAACATCTCTTTGAAGATAACAGAACACTTTTCTCCTCCGTTGAGGAGATCCCACATGGACTGGATCGTTCTGCCCTTCAACGTGTAATTCAACTTTTAAAATACCACAGAGATGTATATTATGCCAAACTCGAGGATGGCGATGATCTCAAGCCGATATCTGCAATAATCAATGCAGTCGCTACTCAGATTGCCTCGCAGTACACTCCCTATTGTTCTGTCTTTGAATTGCTGGAGTATGTACTCAACGAACTCAATATCTACGCCCAACAAGAAAAGCTCACATTTAAGGAGTTTACGCAGATGTATGGTAGTCGTACTGTTTTCTCTCGACCGGATGGGAAATGGTACATATCAAACCCTGCTAATCCGGAGGACAAGTTAGCTGACAAGTGGAATCAAGACGGAAGAATCCCAACGTATTTCTTCCGGTGGGTCAAAGCTGTTAGAACCGACCTCATTGAATCTTTGCAGCAGGAAAATGAACAACAATTTAGAATAGCAATCGAAAATGGACTTGGGAGCATGGCGGTATCTTCTGTTCTAGGAAAAAAGTATTGTAGTCCAATTACTCCGAAGCCTATAGTTTTGCAAGGCGCAGCAAAACCCTATCGAAGCCTATGATTTTTTTCAAAGAATCAGCAGTGCAGCAGGTTAACAACCTACTGCGCTTATACGATAAATTGCAGATATGCACAATGGATGAGACACAAATTGTACTTGTTGGTCCCATTCTGGTTAACCGCTCTTCAAAAGGGTTTCAAGTTTGCAAAGAGTATACGGTGAAAATTGTCATCCCGTTGGAATCAGAAGAGCTTCCTTATGTGTTAGACACTGGCAACCACATCGATAGCAACTATCCACATCGATATCTAAGTGGAAAGTTATGCCTTGAAACAGATGCTAATGTCAAGATACGGTTTATTGATGGTTTTTCCCTCGAAGCATGGATGACAAAATATGTTGAACTATATTATTTTTCGTATGAATTTTTTCAACGCTATGGAGAATTTCCATTTGGAGAGCGTGGGCATGGTTGGGACGGAATTATTCAAGCTTATTCGGAACTTTTTAATGAGCCTGATTATATCAAAACGATTAGGCTGATGAAATCTATATCAATCGGCCAATACCGTGGACACGCATTGTGTCCGTGTGGATCAGGTCAAAAGCTTCGGGCTTGTCATGGTCCATTTATTATGAAGTTTTACGCAGATAATCGTTTAAAGACAATTGTAAGAAAAGACTATTTTTCACTAGAGGAGGAGGTGAGAAAATACGATAAACAGCGATGAAATAAAAAAGAGGCAAAATGAGGAAAGCTCATTGAAAGTGCAGTTTGCTGCTCGTGTGTGCTTTAATTCTGCAGAAAAATATAATTATTTTGCATGGATTGCGTGCTTGGTGTCTGCATTTTCTGTTTTTCTTCCTAACGGTTGGTCCATGTATATTATAAACGGAATACCGTGTGTTGCGGATATTTTTGCTTTTGTGTTCTCCTTGATAACATCCTACCAGGTAAACTGGGCATCCAAACTCCGAAAATTTTTTGATTCTTATGTGTTAGATATACAACTAAATCAGTTTTCGGAAACTGAACTTCGTGAGATACGAGAGCAAACCGAAAAAATATATATTAGAAATCCGACTTATGCTGCTACTCAAATGGCTAATACTGGAAAAGATTCGCCGTCTGGAGTTCGGAATTGGTATGTATTTTCAAAATTTTATGATGGGATAAATGCTCAATTTGAATGTCAGAGGCAAAATACTTGGTGGAATTCCAAAATGGTTACAGTACGCATTATCACAACTGCTTTTATTTTTATTCTTGTGGGAAGCGTTTTTTTCTTCCTTTTACTAAACAATAGCATACTAAATGTTTTGCTTTGTTCTGCCGGAATTCTCATTAAGATTTGTGAACGTGTGATTGAAAATTGGAGATATGCTCGCGTTTCTCGCTTAATTGATGGATCACAACAGACTATTGAAGCTCATCCTACGGCAGAAGGTATAGAGCAATTACAGAATCTAATCGATAAGCGTCGTTCTATCAATGTTTTAGAACTTGGTTGGCTTCATAATAGACTTGCAAACAAATTAACAAAATTGTATGAAAATATCATATCATAACGATGCGTTTAAACTTCGTTCTGTTGAGGTTGGAGCCGTCCAATCGCAGAGGTAGGGCGGCTCGTTTCATTCAATTTCCTTCCATTAAATCAAGGATAATATTTTTCTGGCAAACAATCCAGTTCCGGAATTTCTCCGGGCTGGATTGTTTGTTTTTTACCAGCGTTTTCTGCCGTAGGGCTTCTTTCTTGAATGCCTCAAACGCCTCCTGCATCGCTGCTAGCCGGTCAGCCGGAAATCCCGGTGTTCTTTTCGCCTTGTTTATGACATTGCGCCAGCCCTGACATTCGTTCTTGTACTGGTGGTCGTAGTCGTTTTCTCTGGCTCGTTCATCAAATTCACGCTTGTTCTGGAGGGACTGTTTTTTGCGGCATTTATCGCTGCAAAGTTCATACCGCTGGCTTTTGGCAAGAAACACTTTCCCACAGATTTTACATTTCCGAAAATAGAGTCCCCAATCGTTCAGCCGGTTCAGGTAATAGGCAATCAGCGGATACAGAGACGAATAAGCGGCAACACATTCCATTTTCCGTTTGCTGTCCGGATACCAAAGGTCAAGACGGGTATCTTCCTGCGGCACAGAACCATAAATATGCGTGGTAATGTTTAGGCGTTTTGGCTTTCCTGTATTCTCGTCAAAATCAAGGGGAGGAGTTCCCATAAACAAGGCAGTAAAGCCATTCATTTTTCCAATAAAACGCTCACAGGCAGCTTCCCGATCCCGTGGCTCTCTTGCCTTCAAATATTCGTTCCAGATACGAAGCGCTGCGTACATTCTCACCGGATCGCCGGTGAGATATTTTTTTGCCAGAAAATCACCGGAAGTCTGTTCCAGTCCGGGTTGCTTCCAACGGTTGGAGTGCAAGGCTTCTCTCAGAGGTGACAGACCAAAGTGGTTCCATTCCCCATCTGGGTCATGCTCAAAAGCCGACAGCATAGTTCCCAAAGGGCGTGTAACATCACACAGCACTTCTGCATCTTCATATCCCTGCAGACGAAACCGGATTTGCAGTTCTTCACCAATTAAAATACGCTCCTTCATTTTCTGTATGTCCAGCGTCAGGACAAACAAAATGCGTTCATAAAGCGGTTCGTGCCGTACAAATTCAAATTCCATGCTATCCTCTCCATTTTTTATGGTAATTTTATAATTCAGCTATATCTGTTACACCAATAGTACTTCAAAGCTATTGTTTTGTCAAGATTAAGGCGATATGATGACATCAGATGGTAATTTCATTCCATCGTGTACTTTGAAAACTGAATGACCGTCTGAACTGAGATAAATCGCCATGACCTCTCCGAAAACAGAGAGCGAGCGCATCGAGAAATCGGTGACTCATGTATGTCGAGCAGGGCAGCATGAAGGAAACGGAACAGGTAGAACGGCAATATGCGGAAAATGAAAATCAATCAATTCAAATAAAGGAGGAACACCGATATGAAAGAAAAAACAAAATGGAACGACTATGACGCTCTGCCCCTGATTTTGGATGTTACGGATATTCAGCATATCATGGGGATTTCCAGAGCCAGTGCTTATGAGCTGGTACACACACCGGGGTTTCCGG
>CALWVH010000025.1 GCA_944384915.1 uncultured Clostridia bacterium
AGAGCTTTTCAATTCTATCACACCGTTTCCGGTTTGTCAAGAACTTTTTTCGCCCTCCCGGTTCGGAACTTTTCTATCTTACCACAACCACTCAAGGTTTGTCAAGATTTTTTTCCGCTCCGTTTGGCGCTTGACTATAATACCACGCTTTTTTCCTCCTGTCAACGCTTTTTTTCTCTTTTTTTCGCCTTTTTCATGGTTTGGTACATCTTTACGGTATTTTCCCTGTTTTTTCCACCTTACAAGTCAAAATGCCTTGTCTTCTGCGAAGACAAGGCATTTCTAAACCTAACCTTAACCCAAACGCTCGATGCCGCTCTTATCTATCCGCTGATAGGCTGCGGAAAAATCATAATCCAGCACCTTCTTCTCCGGGAACATCTCTGCCAAGGGCACCATTACAAAGGCACGATTGCGGATCTCCGGATGCGGCACATTCAATTCCTCACTACGGATTTCTTCTCCTTCATACAGCAAAAGGTCGATATCAATGACTCTGGCTGCATTCTTTATAGTGCGTGTCCGTCCCATCGCCGCTTCGATTCCCAGACAGGCGCCCAGCAATGCCCGGGCCGACAGCTCCGTCATCACCACAATACACATATTTAAATACTTATTCTGCTCGTCCGGCACTTCAAACGGTTCCGTCTCATAAATATGAGAGCTGGCCACCACGGTAGTAGAACCGGGCAGAAACTCCAAAGCCCGGATGGCCTTGGAGAGATTTTCCCACCGATGCCCCAGATTGGTCCCCAGGGCGATAATCGCTTTTTTCATCAAAAGTCTTTCCTTTCTCTTGTAATTTCCACAGCAACATAATCGAATTTGGCCTGGATGGGGGCTTCCGGCTTTTTTAGCAACACCCGCACCCGCCAAATTCGGTCGTCCATTTGCAACACGGCCTCTGCCACCCTGGCAGCTGCCCGTTCAATGAGGTCATAGGACTTTTCCCGCATGACTCGGGTAATCTCTTCCACCACCAGCGCATAATTGATGGTATCCCCCAGCGCGTCTGTCTGTCCTGCCTTTTTCAGGTTGCATTCCATATCCACGTCCAGAATAAAGGGCTGGCCCTTCTCTTTTTCTTCCAGACCTACTCCGTGCCACGCAAACACTTCCAGACCTCTGATCTGTATCCGGTCCAAGGGGATCACTCCTTCCGTTTTCCACAACTTTTCCAAGAATGGTGCAAAACTGCTTCGGCTACTCTTGCTGCCTGCACAGCTTCCCGAATATCATGCACCCGCAGAATATCCGCCCCTCCGGCTACTGCCAAAGTATGGGCCGCCAATGTCCCCGCCATGCGTTCTTCAAAGGGAGGGTCTCCGCAAGGAGCCCCGATCACCCGTTTCCGGGATGCCGCCATTAAAAATGCGGTTTCCGGCAGCTTCTCCCGCTCTACCTGGGCCAAAAGCTGTAAATTCTGCTCATATGACTTTCCAAATCCCACTCCGGGGTCCATGCACAAGCGCTCCAGGGAAATCCCTGCTGCCAGGGCCTCTTCCTTTTTTTGCAGGAAAAAACGGTGCACAGCAGCTGCTGCGTCCTCCTGTGGGGAAAGCTCCTGCCAATGCATCACAATACATCCACATTGGGGATACTTCCCCGCCACCTGCCACATTTCTGGGGAGAACCCGGTTACATCATTGATAATATCCGCGCCTGCGGCCAATGCCCTTTCTGCCACCTGGGGGTAAAAGGTATCCACTGAAACCGCTGCCTGCACCTTTCCCTGCAATGCCGAAAGTACCGGCGCAATACGAGCCCATTCTTCCTCCCAGGGGATCGCCACATGACCCGGCCGGGTAGACTGCCCGCCAATGTCAAGGATATCGGCCCCCTGCTCCTGCATTTCCAAAGCATGGGCCACTGCCTGTTCCGGCTGAAAATACTTTCCACCGTCAGAAAAGGAATCGGGCGTCACATTGAGGATTCCCATAATATAGGTGCGCTCTCCCAAGGGAAAGCGGCATTTGCCTGCCTGAAAAAATTTCTCCATTCTCTCTCCTTTTACGAGCCATGCTCATAAGATAGCCGGATCTCTACCCCCCGGCTTACTTCTGCCTCCACATAGGTACACCCGTTATAATTTACCAGAGTGTCTATGGATAGGTTTGCCAGACGGACCGCATACATAAACTGATACGGAGCCTCCAGGAACAGTGCCGAGATCGCTTCATCGTATTCCAGAGATTCATCAATATAAACGTATACGCTCTTCTCCCCTTTGGCAGCGGCACGTTCAATGGCCTCGGCCAGGGTATCCGTGTCATCCGATGAAGTGATATGCACTCCCATGGCCTGATAGTAATTCGCCTTCACCGCTGTACAAGAGGGCAGAGGCAGATTATACATCTGACTTCCATTGGCATCCTTGGCCTGGTCGGCTGTTGGATAAATCTCATGGTCGGTACGGATCATTTCATCCGTCACATTGAGATATTGATATACTGGCCGGTCCCCGTTGTCGTCCCAGGTAGCATCTGCATGATACCACTGACCGTCGATGCGCACCAGATTCCACATATGGGCGCCCCCAGCTGTACCAGTCACCAACATACTGGGCACACCAGCCCGATTCAAAAGGAGCTGGAAAGCCCGGGAATACCCCTCACATACCGCCTGTCCATCCAAAAAGGCCCCCACGATACTGTGGGCCCGCCAATCCTGGTCATTGGACGCGCCTTCTTCATCATACTCACAGTACTGGATAACGGTTTTATAAAGGAAAATTTCTTTCTCCAATGCACTGGCATTTTCGGGAAGCTTTAGCAAAATTTTCTCTGCCTCCGATACAATCCGCTTGGAGAGCTTCTCACATTCGGAAGCTGGCGCTACTGCATACAGCTGTACTATGGTCCGGTCCTCACTGACAGAATACCCATACCGGTTAGAGATCCAGAATATCTCGGGATGGTCGTGCAAAAAGGCCGTCATTACCTGTACCACCTGGTTATCGGTAAGCTGGCTTCCCCTAACGGTAATCCTTTCCACCGGATACAGCTGGTCTTCTCCTGGGGTCTCCGCAACATTATAGACCTTCTCGCTCATCTTCTCATACAGTTCCACCATTCCCTCCTGGGTCAGGGACTCTCTGCCCTGCTGGGGGATTACTGCATTGCATCCTGTGGCTGTAGGAAGGGCTACTTCCGGGATATGAACGTATACCGGCATCATATCGTCCTCCGCCTCTGAAAGAGTAACGGCAGAAGGGGTCATGATTTCCCCATTGAGGGCGCCTCTGGATTCCTCTGTTACCCCCGAAGAAGTTTGGCTGCTGGCGCTGCTCGACACATATTTACCGGAAAATGCCCTTCCCAACAACAAGAGCACTGCCGCACAAGAACAGACAATAACCAGTAACGCGCCAATAGCCACCGCTTTTTGGTTCCTTTTCAAGCTCTTCCCTCCCTTCTTCTCCATGCCATGATTTGTGCTGATTATAACATACTCCCTGTTTGGGTGCAATTCCTATTCTATATTTTACAAATATCAGCCTATTCTACCGCTCTGAGCCACATACCGGGCAATTTCCTCCATACGGGAAATACTGTGGGCAAAAAACATCTGGTAGGATTCGCAGAAAAAGTTCTTGCGCAGTGCCCCCTGCTCTGTACGGGGTTCCCGATACCGCTTGCAGCCTCCCCGGCAGATAGGATACCACCGGCACTGCCCACAGTCTGGGTCCACCGCCCGGGATTCTTCCACAAATTGCAGCTCTTTCCGGCGGCGTTCCAGATCTTCAAAGGAATCCCGGTTCAGATTTCCCAGGCAATACTCATCCAGCACATAAAAATCGCAGGGGTACACCCCGCCGTCTGCCTCCACTACATTTTGGAAGGAACACACCCCGCTCATACCGCAGGATTCCGGCGGGTAGCCCAGCAGCATCTGAATATAATTGTCAAACTGCCGGATGGAGATCTCCTCCCCAGCCATCAAATCCCGATACCACAGATCAAACAACAGGCACAGGAATTCCCCATAGGCTTTGGGGGTAAGGGAATACTCCCGGCTCCCCGGCTCCTCCCCCAAGGGGTCCAGACAGGGGATAAACTGCAAATACCGGTACCCGTTTTTCTTATAAAAGGTATAGATACTCTGGATTTTTTTCGCCGTCTGGCCGTTAACCACCGTCAGGATATTGTATTCCACCCCAAACCGGTCAAACATTCTGGCCGTGCGCTGCACCTGCCGAAAGGTTCCTTCACCGGCGGGGTCTACCCGGTAGCGGTCGTGGGTCTGCTGGGTGCCGTCCATAGAAAGCCCCACCAGATACCGGTTCTCCACAAAAAATCTGGCCCATTCCTCGTCCAAAGCATAGCCGTTGGTCTGAATGGCGTGGTGGATGGTCACACCTTTACGGTTATATTTGGCTTCCAGCTCTGCGGCCCGTTTAAAATAGTCCAGCCCAATGAGGGTAGGCTCTCCTCCCTGATAGGCAAAGGTACACTGGCCATCTGCCCGCTCCAGGGCTTTCTGGATGAGATGTTCCTGGGTTTCGGGAGACATAAACCCCAAAAACGCCTGCTCCCGATTTTCCATCACATCGTGATAAAAGCAATACCGGCACCGCAGGTTACACGCCCCAGATGAGGGCTTAATCAACAAATGGATTGGCGGCATCGAAAGATCCCTCCCATAAACTTGGTTCTATTTCGCCCCTATCATACCATAGTTTCCTTTGGGGTAAAAGGTTTTTTTCCGTTTCTGGGGCTTTTCACCCTATGGGAAGATAGATAGCCCGCTGTGAGTTTATACGCTTTTTTAATATTGACAAGCCCCTTTGAACTGCATATAATTAACATTGTTAATTTGTTTGAAGGAGAGAGCCTCATGATTGATTGGCAAGAAATGCTGACGATCCACCAGGAGCTGAATCAGTTTGCCAGGGTGATGCTAGTAAAAAAACAAAAAAAATTTTTAACAGCCAGCGAACGGGAGCTGCTGGCTTGGATGTATCTGACAAAAAGCGGCTGCACCCCTTTATATTTAAGCAAGGTAACCGGTATGAAAAAAGAGGCTGTCAGCCGCTGCCTGAAATGCCTGTATGAAAAAGGCTGTATTCAACGGGAGAAAAAAGACTCGGACGAGCGCAGCTATTCCCTTTCCCTGACTAAACAGGGGGAAGATGCCCTGCAAAATGACTTTCAAATTATGCTCCAAACTTTTTACGATTTATATCGGGAAATGGGGGAGGAATTTGAAGAATTATGCAGGCTCATTTCCAAAGCCAACCAAATCATGACTAAGCCAAAGGAGAAAAAAGATGAAATTCTATGATACCCTTCAACTTGACCCCCAAATCATCAAGGGTATGATGGGCAGAAGTTCTGCTAAAAAAGAGAAAATAAAACTGGGAACCGCCATGTTCTTGCGCTCCCTACTGATTGTATTATTCGCCATTCTATTCATCTCTATATTATCCTCCGCCTTTGGAAGCGAGAACACACCTATGGCAGTGGTTATTTTCTGTATCCTGTTAAGTGTGCGGTTTGTTGATTTTGGGTACTCCATTAAAGATGAACTGCTAACTTTAAGCGTCGTGTTCCTAATCCTGCTGCTCTCGCCTGTGGCCGCATATTCTGTTTTCCCTCTGCTGGGGTTCCTTATCAATGCGGTATCCTTTTTTACCATCTTATTGATTACCTGTGACAAGCCGGAAATGGGAAACGGGGGATTATTCAGCTTTGCTTATATCTATCTTTCCGGCAACCCGGTATACGGGTATGCCTTGGTTCAAAGATTTTATCTTGCCGCCACAGGGCTTCTTATATGCGGCCTTATCTTCTATGCCAAGCATAAGGATAAAAACAAGGAAATCCGATTTATCCAAAAGATCAAGCTGGCAAGAATATCGGATTTCAAATATCCATGGATGATTCGAATATCTATCGGGGTGGGAGCCATCCTATCTCTGGGACTCGCACTTCATCTGGAAAGATTTATGTGGGCCGGGTTCGCCTGCGGTTCCCTGCTTTCCGAGTATTCTCAAAACCCTAAAATCAAAGAGAGGCTGGCCCAAAAATTGATAGGAGTCCTAGCGGGTTCTGCTCTGTTTTATTTGATATACTGGCTTCTTCCCGCGGAGCTACACAGCATCATCGGTCCACTGGGGGGCTTTTGTTTAGGCTTTTGTGTGGACTACAAATATAAAACAGCCATGAACTGTCTGGGGGCGTTGATGATTGCTTCCCCATTACACGGCTTACAGGCCTCTATTTTTTTGCGGATTACAGATACCATTATCGGAATTGTTTTTGCCTTTTCTTTTTATTACCTATACGAAAAGTGTATCTCTGCCAAACTCCATACCGCCAGCTAAACATCCGCAACATTTAGACCGAGAAATCCCTAAAGCCGCAACATTGACAGACATTCACTGCAAGATCATTTATCAAAAAGCCCTGCTGTCCCGCCTTTTTCAGGTAGGACAGCAGGGCTTTTGTCTGTTTTTTAATCCAAAATTCCGTGTACCGGGTTGTTCTTCATGGCCTCTCCGCGGACATATTTGGAGGTGATGGGCACTACTGCGCCGGAATTGCTGCTCTTTTCAAAGCTCTGCATGACCTCCAGCACATGGTAGGTCTGCTTCCAGCTTTCACGGGCATCTCGACCGGTCTGGATGGCCTTTGCCATATCAGCCAGACCCAGAGCACGGGAGTTCTCGGCGTAATCAAAGCACAGAGGGATCTCCATAGGCTCACCGCCCTCCTGCCGCAACAGCTTAACCGGGCCACCAAAGCCGTTGGGGTCGGGAACAAACAGGGTTCCCTTGGTGCCATAGACTTCCAGCCGTGCCTGACCAGGATAGCACACATCAAAAGTGGTGAAAATGGTGCCGGTAGCGCCGCTTTCAAAATTCATGATACCTGTCACATAGGTGGGCACCTTTACCTCCACCACTTCGCCGCAGTGAGGCTGGCTGGTAATGGTACGGGTGGGGAAGGAAGATTTGGTCACACCCATGACGCTGGAAACGCCGCCCAGCAGGTTTACCAGCGCGGTGATATAATAGGGTCCCATATCCATCATGGGGCCGCCGCCGTACTGATAATAGAAGGCCGGATCGGGATGCCAGCTCTCATGGCCCCGGCAGATCATAAATGCTGCCGCGCCGATGGGGTCGCCGATATAGCCGTCGTCAATGAGCTTGCGGCAGGTCTGGATGCCTGCGCCCAGGAAGGTATCCGGTGCGCCGCCCAGCATCAGGCCCTTTTCCTGGGCCAGCTCTACCAGCTCCTTGCCCTCTTCCAAAGAGGCCGCCAGGGGCTTTTCGGAATATACGTGCTTGCCTGCCTTTAGGGCTTCGATAGATACGCCATAGTGCTCATAGGGACGAGTCAAGTTCAGAACAATGTCGATCTCCGGGTCGGCAAACAGCTCATACATGGTGTCGTACAGCTTGGGCACATTGTATTTTTCCTGTGCCCGCTCTGCTTTTTCCCGCACCAGGTCGCACACTGCCACCAGTTCAATCTCTTTAAAGCACTGGGTAATATTTTGCAGGTAGATGCCGGAAATATCGCCGACACCCACCATACCGATCTTAATGGTTTTTGCCATGGGAAACTCCTCCTTATGTTCCTTTTCTCAATACATCTTCGCCGTATTTTCAAACCGCTCTGTGGTCAGGCCGTGGTCTACTGCATACTGCTTGCCTTCACCGGCCCATACCATGCCCCGCTCCATCAGGATCTGGGCATTGGGGGACTTATCAAACACATCATCGTGATGGCCCAAAGAGGTATAGAACACCCGGCCATTGCCCCAGAACTTGGTCCAAGCTACCGGCATATCCACCGGCTTGTTGGAAATATGATAGTAGGGCACGATGGGGAACCGGGTAGTCGCCAGCACCTCGATAGAGGGGTCAATGTGGAGATAATAGTGCTCACTGCACACCGGGAAATCCTCCAAGCCTTCCACAATGGGACTGGAACCGGGACGGATATTCACCATATACTCGATGCCGTCGCCGCCGGGATGGCTCACCCACTGGCCGCCGGTGATAAACTGCCACTCCGTATCCTGCCGGAAGGAATCGCACATACCGCCGTGGCAGCCAGCCAGGCCCACGCCGGAGCCCACTGCCTTGCAGATGTTTACCACATAATCGTGGTTGATCTCGCCCATGGTCCAGCAGGCCACGATCAGGTCCAGCCCCATGAGCATATCCAGATCTGCCAGTACATCCAAAGTGTCGCTGATGGTGCAGGTATAGCCGTGCTTTTCCAGCAGACCGGCAAACCGCTTAGAGGTCAGCTGGGGCTCGTGTCCGTCCCAGCCTCCCTGTAAAATCAATGCTTTTTTCATGAAAACCGCTCCTTTCAAAATGGGTTATTTTTTTCCTTGATGCAGGTCGGAAATGGTGGTCCTCTCCGCCAGATGAAGCTCTACTACCGGCTGGGTGTTCCCATAGGTTTCCTCGGGGCTGCCGGATACCGGCGCCGCCCAGCGCACTGCATTGCAGATGACCTTCTGTATTTCGGGATTATAATAGATGGGGAAAGACTCGTGTCCGGGCCGGAAATAAAATACCTTGCCCTTACCGCGACGCCAGCAGCATCCGCTGCGGAACACCTCGCCTCCCTGGAACCAGCTGATAAACACCTGCTCATCGGGCTTGGGAATGTCGAAGTGCTCGCCATACATCTCTTCCTGCTCCAGAATGATCTTTTCTCCCAGTCCGGCGGCGATGGGATGCCCTGGGTCTACCACCCACAGGATCTCCTTTTCCCCGTCCTCCCGCCATTTTAGGCGGCTGGAATCTGTCCCGCACAGCTTCTGAAAGATCTTGGAAGCATGGCCGGAATGAAGCACGATCAATCCCATGCCGTCCAGCACTCGGCGGTATACCCGCTCCACGATCTCATCCTTTACCTCGTGATGGGCCATATGCCCCCACCAGATGAGCACGTCCGTATCTGCCAGCACCTCCTGGGTCAGCCCATGCTCTGGCTGCCGCAGGGTCGCGGTCTTTACCGCAAAGCCTTCCTTTTCCAAAAACTCCTGGATGCACCCGTGAATGCCCTGGGGATACACCGCTGCGATCTCCTGAAACTGCACCTCATGAAGATATTCGTTCCATACCGTGACCCGAATTGCCATTTTCCTTTCCTCCCTTTTGTATATGGTTATATGATTCCTGCAAAGCCATTAAATCCGGCAGGCCAACCCGTGGCCCTGCTTTTCCGCCTCAAAGAGCAGGTCGATGACCTTCATCACCCGCAGGCACTGTTCCGGCTTTACAATCAGCTCCGCGCCGTTATCGATGACATCCACAATATTCTTATAATAGTCGGACCAGTCCGTCTCCACCTCCGGCAACGCCTCTTCCTTGGTGGTATAGGCCGGACGGGGAGCCATAGTACGGGTGGGGCCTGCCTCGGTATAGACAATGTCGTCGTCCCAAGCCATCTGGCCAGCGTCTTCCCGCAGCTGCACGGTTTTTCCCTTGCAGGACCAATCCTCCACCACTGCGGTACCGCCGGTACAGCTCACGTGCCACCGGGGCAGGTTGACAAAACAGTTGGTGGACATCTCCAGCATTGCGGAAACTCCATTTTCAAACCGGATAAACAGCTTGATATTGTCGTCCACTTCTTCGGAAAACACACTTTGCAAGTGAGCGTCTACCGAAACCACCGGGGAATGGATCATATCCATCATCTGGTCCAGCAGATGCACGCCCCAGTCCAGCACCATGCCGCCGCCGTTTACCTTATAGCCCCGCCAGCCATACATGGCGCCCCGGGAACCCTGTACCCGGCTTTCAATAAAGTAGGGCGTTCCCAACTTTCCATCCTCAATGATCTTGCGGACGATGCGGTAATCCTTGTCCCAACGGCGATTCTGGTGTACGGAAAACAGCTTCCCTGTTTCCTTGGAAACTGCAATAATCTCTTCCAGCTCTCCAGCGTTCATGGTAACCGGCTTTTCACATACCACGTTCTTGCCGGCCCGCAGGCACGCAATAGCCAATTCTTTATGGAAGTTGTTGGGCACCGCAATGGTCACCATATCTACTTCCTCATCCTGCAACAGCTCTTCCAAGGAAGAATAGGCATACAGACCCTCTTCCTTGGCTTTTTCCCGGGCCTCTTCCCGGATATCCCAAGCTCCTTTTACCTGTACCTGGGGGATTTTTTCCGCCACATTTTGGCAGTGCCAGCTCCCCATCCCGCCATATCCAATGACAGCAAGCATATGTTTCATCTTAAATTCTCCTCCGTTTCAGGGGTTCTTTTGGTTGCATTATACCACCCTTTCTGGTAAAATACGTGTCATAAATCATTTACTTATAGCCATATATTGCGCTTTTTTAGGAAAGGAAGGAATGGCTTATGAGTGTGCGGGCATACTATGAGGAGCGGCATGATAAAGCATCCGAATTACAGGTAGGAGAAGGGGATTCTATGAATTTTCCTCCCCATCTGCACAACGATCTGGAATTATTTTTAGTGACCAGTGGAAGCTATCTGGTGACCGTAGGGGAAGTTTCAGAAGAGCTTACCGAAAACACCTTTGCTGTCATCTTCCCCAATACCATCCATTCCTATCAATGCCAGCAGCCCCAAAGCCAGTTTTCCATGGTGATCTGCAGTTCCGCACTGCTTGGGGACGCTCTTTCCCGTCTTACCCGGTTTTATCCCCGCTCTCCTTTTTTGCGGGGGGAAGATCTCCATCCTGACATTCCCTACGCCATGCACGGCCTATATGTACAGGCCTGTACCGAGCCTGACCGGGAGATCTATCGGGCTCTAATACGCCTGATCCTAGCCCGATGCTTTTCCCGCATGGAACTGGAGGCTCTCAAGGAACCCCGTTCCATGGATCTCACCGGCAGCCTGGTACACTATCTATCTCAAAATTTTCAAAAACCTCTTTCTCTGGACACCGTGGCTCGGGATCTGGGGGTGAGCAAATACCACCTCTCCCACGTGTTTTCCAGCCGTCTCCACACCAGCTTCCCCGAGTATGTCAATTTTCTCCGGCTGAATCTGGCCCAGGAGCTTCTCCTTACTACCGACGAAAGCATTTTAGATGTGGGGCTGGCCTGCGGTTTTTCCAGCCAGCGAACCTTTAACCGGGCCTTTCAGGCACATTTTGGAATGTCTCCCCGGCAATATCGGGACCGCCGCCCTATATAATGGAAAGCTGGCTTTTGTTCTTGACTTTTCTTCTCAAAAAGTGTAGTATAAAATAGCAATGGAATGATGCTTTTTACAGAGTTTCATGCAAATATTTTTGACCACCCAAAACGCTGGGTTAAGGCCATACGGACAGCCGGGTCAACTGCCGATCGGCAACTCTGGTTGCCTTATTGATGGAGTGTATACTCAAATTTTATAAGTTGGTCACTTTATAACCAGTGCGCTGCACATCAACTTGTGAAACAATCAATAAGAGTGGTAAAAGTAAGATATTTGCTATATAGACTCTGAAATCTGTATCATCGGGAAAATGGACGCCTAAAAATACACAGGGCCCCGAATATAACAGAAAACGATGTAACGCAGGTGATGGCAGCCATCATCTGCGTTTTTATTTGCCTATTTGCTATATTTCCCTTATAAATTTTACTATCATATTTATATTATCAGGAATATCTGGGAATGTGGGGATCGTCCCCACACAGGAGGGTGTATCATGGAGCAAAAAATGAGATTATACGGCTTCAATAATCTGACAAAAGCCCTGAGCTTCAATATCTATGACGTGTGCTATGCCAAAACGCCGAGGGAGCAAAAGGACTATATCGCTTATATTGACGAGCAGTATAACTCGGAGCGCCTGACCAATATCCTCACCCGGCTTACCGACATGATCGGCGCTACGGTGCTGAATGTTTCCCGGCAGGACTATGAGCCGCAGGGGGCGTCTGTAACCATCCTCATTGCCGAAGGTTCCATGATTCCGGTACAGGGGGAAACCCAGCTTGCCCATCTGGACAAAAGCCATGTAACAGTCCACACCTATCCCGAATATCATCCAGATACCTGCCTCGCTACCTTCCGGGTGGATATCGACGTGGCTACCTGCGGGGAGATCACGCCTCTTTCGACACTGGACTATCTGATTCGCTCCTTTGACTCGGATATTATCACCATGGATTATCGGGTGCGTGGCTTTACCCGGGACGTAGATGGAAAAAAATTGTTTTTAGACCATAAGATCACCTCCATTCAGGATTATATTGATAAAGAGATTCTTCGCCGGTATGACGCAGTGGATATCAATGTGTATGAAGCCAACCTGTTCCATACAAAAATGATGGTGAAGGAAGTCAATTTGCAGGACTACCTATTTAATACAGATGTATATGAACTTCCGCCCCAGACCCGCCTTGCCATTATGGACAGCCTGCGGCAGGAAATGATTGAAATTTTCAGCGGGCGGAATATTTATTGAGGGGGAATGGAATATGCCGCTTTCTCAGGAACGGGCGCCCATTTATGAGGCGTTGGAAAAATTTCAGAAAATGAGGGTCGTCCCCTTTGACGTGCCCGGCCATAAACGGGGCCGGGGCAACCCAGAGCTGACGGCCCTTTTGGGCGAAACCTGTATGCGTATGGACGTGAACTCCATGAAGCCCCTCGACAACCTGTGTCACCCAATTTCCGTCATCCGGGAAGCGGAGGAGCTGGCAGCCGAGGCCTTCGGGGCAGCTCACGCCTTTTTAATGGTGGGGGGAACCACCTCCGCCGTTCAGAGCATGATCATGTCTGTGGCCAAGCGGGGAGAAAAGATTATCCTGCCCCGAAACGTCCACCGCAGTGTTATGGGTGCTATGGTGCTGTGCGGCGCGGTACCGGTATATGTGAACCCGGCCTGTGACGACCGGCTGGGTATCCCGCTGGGTATGAGCGTAAAAGACGTGGAAATGGCGATCCGCAAGAACCCGGACGCCAAAGCAGTGCTGGTGAATAACCCCACCTATTACGGCATTTGCTCTGATCTGCGCTCCATTGTCAAGCTGGCCCATGAATACGGGATGTTGTGTCTGGCGGATGAAGCCCACGGCACCCACTTCTATTTTGGTGAGGGCCTCCCCGTTTCCGCTATGGCCGCGGGCGCGGATATGGCGGCAGTCTCCATGCACAAGTCCGGTGGCAGCCTGACTCAAAGCTCCCTGCTCCTTACCGGGCCTGCCATGCAGGAGGGCCATGTGCGGCAGATTATCAACCTGACCCAGACCACCAGCGCCTCCTATCTGCTTCTTTCCAGTCTGGATATCTCCCGTCGGAATCTGGCGCTGCGGGGCAAGGAAGCCTTTGCTGGGGTGGTCAAGCTGGCGGAATATGCCCGCTCCGAGATCAACCGCATTGGCGGCTATTACGCCTATTCTCGGGAACTCATTAACGGGGACAGCATTTATGATTTTGACGTGACCAAGCTGTCGGTAAACACCCTGGACATCGGCCTGGCGGGTATCGAAGTCTACGACCTGCTCCGGGACGAATATGATATTCAGATCGAGTTCGGCGACTTGGGCAATATTTTGGCCTATCTCTCCATCGGCGACCGTCAGCGGGAGGTGGAGCGGCTGGTCAGCGCCATGGCGGAGATCCGCCGGCGGTACAGCGGCCCCAAAAACGATTTGATGGTACAGGAATACATCGAGCCCATTGTGGCGGTTTCGCCCCAAGCGGCCTTTTATGCGGATAAGGAATCGCTGCCCCTACGCCGCACCTGCGGACGGATTTGCAGCGAGTTTGTCATGTGTTACCCGCCCGGAATCCCGATTCTCTCCCCCGGCGAGGAAATTACCGAGGAAATACTGGATTACATCGAATACGCCAAGGAAAAGGGCTGTTCCATGACCGGCCCCGAAGACCCGGGCATTGAGCGGCTGAACGTCATCCGCGGCATGAACGGGGTGTAATGAATTTTCCCTGTGCATTTAGTGATAGAAAGGATTGATACTTGTGAATTTCTGGTTCTCG
>CALWVH010000026.1 GCA_944384915.1 uncultured Clostridia bacterium
AGCAGCCTTACGGCTCAACTGGAGGTGGTAGAACTTGACCCTGCTGTCCTACAGCTATTGTATCACGGGTATCTCTAAGCCTGCTGATATCTGAATTATTAACTTTCAAACTTATTATACGAGGGAGATGAATGTATGATAAAGCTGCTGGTAGTGGATGATGAAGCAAAAATTCGGATGTTGATACGCAAATATGCAGAATTTGAAGGGAACCAGGTAACAGAGGCGGAAGACGGCATGGAGGCGGTGCGTCTTTGCCGAGAGGACCCCAACCGGTTCGATCTGATTATCATGGATGTTATGATGCCGGAGCTGGATGGTTTTTCTGCTGTAGCGGAGATTCGCAAAACTTGCCATACGCCGGTACTGATGCTTTCCGCCCGGGGCGAGGAATATGATAAGATTCACGGCTTTGAACTGGGGGTGGACGATTATGTAGTCAAACCTTTTTCTCCAAAAGAGCTGATGATGCGCGTCAACGCGATTATGAAGCGGGTGCATCCTGAGTCTAAAGATAACCGGGAGATATTCCGTGCAGAGGGTCTGATGATTGACTTTACAGGCCGCGTGGTAGAGGTGGACGGAAAACGGGTGGATCTCTCTCCCAAGGAATACGATCTTCTGTTTTATATGGCTTCCAACCGGAATATTGCATTGACCCGGGAAAAACTAATCACCAATGTGTGGGGGTACGATTTTTATGGAGATGATCGTACCTTGGATACCCACATTAAGCTCTTGCGGAAAAGTCTGGGGCCTTACAGTAAATTTATTGTAACGCTCAGAGGGGTGGGGTATCGCTTTGAAGCCTGAATGGAGCAACCAAAATCCAAGGCCGCGAAAAAAAATAGGGATTCGCTGGGGAATTTTTGCCGGATTTGCTGTTTTCACAGTGATTATCATTGCGTTGCTGTGGATTTTCCAGATCTCTTTGTTGGACAGTTTTTATCGTTCCATCAAGACCCAGGAGATACGCTCCACTGCTGATTCTATTATATCCCAAATGCAGGAGAAGCGAATGACGTTGATACAGATGGAATCTACCCTAACGCAGGCGGCAGATGACACCCAGATGAGTATTCTTCTTTCGGATAATACAGGACAATGGGCCATCTTGCAAAAATCTTCTCCCACTACCTTTTTGGAGCGTTTAACTTGGATTGACCGGGCACAGATCTATATGGAGACGGAAAGTGTAGGCGGTTCCTACCTTTTCAGTACCAATAATGGAGAAGGTCAGCCGGAAAACATGGTGTATGTGGTGAACTTTACCGAAAAAGGCGGGGAAAAGCGGATGCTGATCCTCAATACCGGTATCACACCAGTGGATTCTACGGTAGAGACGCTGAAAATCCAGCTCTGGTACCTCACTATTGTCATGATTCTTTTAGCGTTGGTGCTGGCTTTGATTATTGCACGCCGTATTTCTGCACCGATTCGACAGATCAATGAATCAGCTAAAACTCTGGCAACCGGAGACTATGCCATTGAGGTGCAGGATAAGGGATTCCGGGAGATCGCAGAGCTGGGTGCCACACTGCGCTATGCTGCCAGCGAACTTTCCAAAGTAGAGCAACTCCGCAGGGATCTGATCGCCAATGTTTCTCACGATTTGCGTACTCCTCTTACCATGATCGCAGGCTATAGCGAGGTTATGCGGGATATTCCCGGAGAGAATACACCGGAAAACGTGCAGATCATCATCGATGAGACACACCGTCTTACTACGCTGGTCAATGATATGCTGGATCTTTCCAAATTCCAGTCGGGAGCCATTCCTGTGGAGCGTTCGGTATTCAATCTGACAGAGAGCATCCGGGAGATCATGGCCCGCTATGATAAAATGGCGGATTTCACCTTCCTCTTTGAAGCAGAGGAGGACGTGTATGTCAATGCGGATGAATTGAAGATCAGCCAGGTGGTCTATAATCTGGTGAACAATGCGGTAAACTATACAGGCGCGGACAAAACTATCCGGGTGCGTCAGCGGGTAAAATCAGATACAGTCCGAGTAGAAGTCATCGATAGTGGAGAAGGCATTGAGCCGGATAAGCTCCGGGATATCTGGGAACGCTATTATAAAATTGATAAATCCCATAAGCGTGCCCAAGTAGGTTCCGGTTTGGGATTGTCCATTGTAAAATCTATTTTGGAGCTGCATGGCGGCCTGTATGGTGTACAGAGTGAAGTGGGAAAAGGCAGTATCTTCTGGTTTGAACTGCCCCGCGTGTCTCCGCCAGAGGAAGAAAAGTAACAGGTTTTCCCGGCAGGTGCCTTGACAGGACCCGGTTTCCGGACTATCATAAGACATAGTGTGTAAAGCGGGAGTTTTATCCCTGCTTCATCGATATGAGAAAGGTTGGTAATCCCATGAGTGAATGTAATCACGATTGCAGCAACTGCCAGCAGGGAGATTGCGCTTCCCGCACCTCTCCTCAAAGTCTGCTGGAAAAGCCCAATGAATTGAGCAGCGTAAAAAAAGTTATCGGCGTCGTCAGCGGTAAGGGTGGCGTAGGCAAATCCTTAGTTACCTCTATGTTGGCGGTACTTCTGAATCGTAGAGGACAGCATACGGCTATTTTGGATGCAGATGTTACGGGTCCCTCTATTCCTAAGTGCTTTGGCCTCAAAGGCCAGGTGATGGGCACAGAGATGGGGATTATCCCTGCCCAGACCAAGACCGGCATCGATGTGATCTCTGTGAACCTGCTGCTGGAGGATGAAAGTGCTCCGGTGGTATGGCGTGGCCCGGTGATCGCCGGTACCGTCAAGCAATTCTGGACAGATGTGATCTGGAAAGACGTGGACTATATGTTTGTGGACATGCCTCCCGGAACTGGCGATGTGCCCCTTACTGTATTCCAGTCTCTGCCGGTAGACGGCATTATTATCGTCACTTCTCCTCAAGAACTGGTGTCCATGATCGTCTCCAAAGCCGTGACAATGGCACAGATGATGGATATCCCTGTGCTGGGCTTGGTGGAAAATATGAGTTATGTAGAGTGCCCCGATTGCGGCAAAAAGATCTATCTGTATGGCGAGAGCCATGTAGACGAGGTAGCGGCTAAATATCATTTGCCGGTACTGGGCAAAATGCCGGTTGATCCCGCAGTGGCAGCTAACTGCGATAAGGGCTTGGCAGAATTGATCGAGGCTCCGTGGCTGGAAACTGCCGCCGATGCAGTGGAGGCAGCTGCGCCCAAACACGGACGGATAGAATAAAATATCATAGCTTGAAAAGGAACCGGCATACCGCCAAAACGGCATGCCGGTTCGCATTTTATTGTGGCTGAAAATAATCAGCGACGCAAATTCAATTCATGGATCACTCTTCGCATATCCTCTTCGCTGGTGATCTCGCCGATATGGTCTTCGATCCCACTGAGGACATCGGGAGTGATTCTTTCGTTCTGACCAATGCCGATAAAAGGGACCCATAAGTCCATACCGTTGTCAAAGACAGGGCCGCCGTAAGCTCCATATAACAATCCCTTCACCTCCATTGCCGGAACGTGTCCGGCTTTGTTAGTATGCACCGGCAGTAAGGAAGCATAAGTGAAAAATCTTGGAAGTGAAAAAATAAAGTTGAAAAATCAAACATATGTTTGTATAATAAAAGAAAGGGGGGAGTCTCTTGCAAGAAACCAAGGAGCGGATCATCTTTCATGTGGATGTAAATTCTGCCTTTTTAAGCTGGGAGGCAGTGGAAAGACTTCGTCTGGCCGGCGGTCCGGATTTGCGGCTGGAGACAGCGGCGGTAGGGGGGGATATGGCCACTCGACATGGGGTGATCTTGGCCAAATCCATTCCTGCCAAGAAGATGGGGGTGCGCACAGGGGAAACCATCGGAGAAGCGCTCAAGAAATGTCCTTCCTTAATTTTGGTACCCCCCAATCGGACATTATACCAGCACTGTTCCCGTCAGTTTATGCAGATATTGGAGGAGTATACGCCTTTGGTGGAACAGGCTTCCATTGACGAAGCGTTTATGGATATGACGGGGACCCAGTGGCTGTGGGGAGAGCCGGAGAAAGTAGCCCATGTTATCCGGGAAAGGATCAAAAAAGAACTGGGGTTTACCGTGAATATCGGGATATCCGCTAATAAGCTTTTGGCCAAGATGGCTTCGGATTTTGAAAAGCCAGACCGGGTGCATACCCTGTTTCCCCAGGAGATTCCAGATAAAATGTGGCCTCTTCCAGTAGGGGAGCTGTATTCTGTAGGAGGTTCCACTCGCAAAGTATTAGCACTATTGGGGATTCACACTATCGGCGATCTTGCACAGGCAGATCGGGGACTTCTGCGTCATCATTTAAAAAAGCAGGGGGAACAGCTTTGGGCTTATGCTAACGGGATCGATGCTTCTCCCGTACTGGAAAAACCGCCGGAAAATAAGAGTATTGGCAACAGCACTACCACAGCCGACGATGTCTGCGATCGGGAAACTGCGTTCTGTGTCTTGCTTTCTCTGGCGGAGAGCGTAGGGGCCAGACTGCGGGAAGCTGGGGTAGAGGCTGGATCGCTTTCGGTGGGAATCCGAACGGCAGACCTGCACTATACATCCCATCAAATGGTATTACCTGCCCCTACCGGCGTCACCGGGGAGCTGTATGAATTTGCCTGCCTTCTGTTCGATCAGCTGTGGGACGGTAAACCCCTGCGGCTTTTGGGGATACAGGCTGGAAGGCTAAGCCCAAGAGGGGCAGCCAGACAGTTGAATCTTTTTGAAAAGAGAGATTATGCCCGGGAGGAGCGTATGGAGCAGGCTGTGGATTCCCTGCGAAAAAAGTATGGGAAAAATGCAGTTCGTCGCGCTGTTTTTGTGGAGAGGGAGCCGGGAAAAGTGGGGCTTCCTGTAAAAAAGAGAGACGATTAAATTCAAAAGTGCTATATCAAAAAAATAATTGGTTTTTTAGTTATTCTGTCTATTGTGCTACAAGAAAAAAGACAGTATCATGAATAATGAATATGTACGTACAAGTTTATGGCGCTTTAAAAGACACCAATTAAGAAAGGACGATCCTATATGGAGCAGAAACAAATCGCATTAGCCATCGAGCAGGGAAAAACGGCATTGGGCATCGAGCTTGGTTCTACTAGAATCAAAGCAGTGCTTATCGGTGAAAATTCCGTGCCTCTGGCATCCGGGGGATACGAGTGGGAGAACCGTTGGGAAAACGGGATATGGACCTATTCTCTGGAGGATGTGTGGACAGGCCTGCAAAGCTGCTATAGAGAGTTGGCTCAGAATGTAAAAGAAAAATATGAAGTTGAGCTGAAAAAAATAGGAGCGATCGGTTTTTCTGCCATGATGCACGGCTATCTGGCATTTGATGAAGACGGAGAGTTGCTGGTGCCTTTCCGTACCTGGCGAAACACTATTACCGGTCCTGCGGCGGAGCAGTTGAGCCAGCTGTTTAATTTCAACATTCCCCAGCGTTGGAGTATTGCCCATCTGTATCAGGCTATGCTCAACGGAGAAGAGCATCTGCCTCAGCTTTCCTTTATGACCACACTGTCTGGCTATGTCCACTGGATGCTCAGTGGCCAAAAAGTGCTGGGGGTAGGGGATGCTTCCGGTATGTTCCCCATTGACAGCAATACGGTAGATTATGATAGCCGAATGGTAGAACTATTTGATGATAAACTGAAGGAGTACGGTCTTTCCTACAGCCTGCTGGATGTGCTGCCAAAGGTGCTGCGTGCCGGAGAGGACGCAGGTGTGCTGACGCCGGAAGGTGCTTTGCTGCTTGACCCCACAGGTACTCTGGAAAGCGGTTGCCCCATGTGCCCGCCGGAGGGCGATGCGGGTACCGGTATGGCGGCTACCAATAGCGTAGCTCCCAGAAGCGGTAACGTATCTGCGGGTACTTCTGTGTTTGCTATGGTGGTGCTGGAAAAGGCACTGGAGCATATGTATCCGGAGATCGATATGGTAACCACCCCTACAGGTGCTCCCGTGGCAATGGTGCATTGCAACAACTGTACCTCTGATATCAACACCTGGGTTTCTCTGTTTGATGAAGTTCTCTCCAATATGGGGTTTGAGGTCAAGAAACATGACCTATATGAAATGTTGTTCTGCAAGGCTCTGGAGGGGGCTCCCGACTGTGGAGGACTGCTTTCCTATAACTATGATTCCGGAGAGCCTATTACCGGCTTTGAAGAGGGACGTCCCTTGTTTGTCCGTACCCCGGACAGCCAGTGCAATCTGGCCAATTTTATGCGCACCCATTTATACAGTGCCGTGGCCACTCTAAAGATCGGCATGGATATCCTGTTCCAGAAAGAGCATGTGGAATTGGATCTGCTGATGGGTCATGGCGGCTATTTCAAGACCCGGAAAATGGGTCAGGCCTTTATGGCTGCGGCAGTAAATGTACCGGTAGCAGTTATGGAGACCGCAGGAGAAGGAGGAGCTTGGGGTATTGCTCTGTTGGCAGCGTATCTGTTGCGTGAGAAGCCGGAGCAGACATTTGAGGAGTATCTGAATCAGCAGGTGTTCCATGGCGATACTGGCATTGTGGAGCAGCCTGATCCAATCAATGTAAAGGGCTTTAATGACTTTATCGTTCGTTATCAGAAGGGATTGGCGATTCAGAAGGCCGCAGTAGAGAGTCTGTAAGGCGTGCTCACAAAACATACGAAGAATTTTCCTGAATTCTTTTTATTCCCTTCAAAATTGGGTCATAATTGTGGCGTATACTAAAGCCACAGCAAAACAAACGGAGCTGATTCAAAGGAAATAAAAAATAGAATTCCAGATAACTGTCGAACGTTGCCGGAGAGGACGGAATACCGGGCCGGCAACATGACAGACCAAGTACAAGTGCCTATGACAGGCGTTTTCATAAATACCCTTCTTTATCATTATTCCTTCTCAAAGAAAAAAGCCGCAGCAGAGATGCTGTGGCTTTTTTCTTTAAAATTAACAGGTCAAACAAAAAACCGGATTTATCTTGCTGATAAATCCGGTTACTATGGTGGAGCATAGCGGGATCGAACCGCTGACCTCTACACTGCCAGTGTAGCGCTCTCCCAGCTGAGCTAATGCCCCATTTAGCGGCTCTTTTGAACCGCTCGTCTATAATATCACATTCAAAAAGAAAATGCAAGCTTTTTTACAAGTTTTTCAAGAAATTCTTATTCATCGTCGGCAGAAGAAGTAGCTTCAGCGGATTCTGTTTCTTGAGAAGTGGAATCTTTCTCCGGCCATACGAATTGTTCCACCTGAGAGTCGTCCTCTGCATTGAGTACCGTGACAGTCAGTGATTTTTCGTCGGGGTTTTCATTGTTAAAGTAGTAGTAAGCACACACAGAGGGCCATACTGCCCGAACAATAGCCCGGTCATTGCCCTTTTGATAGGCTTCCGCATCCACTTTAAGAGTGAGGGTGGAAAGATCATCAGAGATAGAGGCGCTTTTTACAGAGGGATAAGAGGTGCCATCGGGGATTTCAGAGATAGATTCCGTCAGGGTGATCCGCATTTCGTTAATCAAGCGGCGATGGGCTGTAGCAGTCATCTCGTAGCAATAGCTGCCATCTGCATTTTGTGTGACAGATGTTACCCCTTGTTTTTCCGCAATGGCTTTTACTTCCTCTTCCGTTTTTCCTTCAAAGTAGGAAGCGGGGATGGTGATAGTCACCATGGTCTCTTCCTGTAAAGAACTTTCAGAAGAAGTCTGGGAAGATACAGGTTCTGGTTGCTCCTGTTCACAAGCGGAAAAGGAGAAAAGGGCGAGAGAAGCCAGAATAACGGCAGCAAATAACTTGAATTTCATGAGAAATAAAGCTCCTTTAATAAAAATTTCCAAATGAGCCGCTAATTATTGAAAAAGAGGAGGCTCAAAGAGAAAAGGATATGGCTTTTTTTGGCGAAATCGTGTATACTATAGCTATCATATCATAGATCTTGCAGGGAGAAAAGAGAGGGAGGGAATATTTCTCATGTATGGAGCGCTCTTGGGAGATATTGCCGGTTCGCGATTTGAATTTAGTAAGCCGGATGGTTTCGACCATAAAAAAGTAGAACTGTTTTCCAACAGCTGTTTTTACACGGATGATACGGTGATGTCCATTGCCACCAAATATGCCATCAAGAGAGGGGTGCCATATGCTAAGGCATATAGTCTGTTCGGCAAGAAATACCCCAAGGTGGGGTATGGCACGATGTTCAAAAAATGGTTGGATGCCTGTTCAGAAAAGGGCTATAACAGTTATGGCAATGGGGCTGCTATGCGGGTGAGCTATATTGGGCGGCATTTTAAAACGCTGGAAGAAGTGGAAAAAGAAGCGGGGATCAGCGCTACCTGTACTCATAATCATCCAGAAGGGATTAAAGGGGCCGTCGCCGCAGCTGGATGCACTTTTTTAGCTTTAAATGGGTATTCTAAAAAAGAGATTCGCCGGTATGCCACCAAAACTTTTGGGTATAAACTTTCCAAGCCTCTTTTTCTTCGGAGACCTTTTTCTAAATTTGATATTTCCTGCCAGGGGAGTTTGCCGCTGGCAATCGTCTGCTTTTTGGAGAGCGACAGCTGGGAGAGCTGCATCCGAAATGTATTCAGCATAAAATGCGATACGGATACCATTGGTTGTATTGCAGGCGGAATTGCAGACGCATACTATGGAGGAACGGGATTTGATGAAGATGCCCTTTTAAAAAGATATCTTATCAAACCCAATGAATATGGTAGGCTGGATACCTTTTTGTATGATTGGGCGAAGATGCCCGATTAAAATTCCTCTATTGAAAGGAAGAAAGAAAAGAATGATAGTGGAAACATATCAATCTATGTTGGTGTTAAGAAAATTAAAGGCCGGAGAAGTCTATCGGGCGCTGCCCAGTATTTCTTTAGACCGAGCATATCGCTGTTTGGCCGATATGCTGGGAATCCATTGTGAATGTCCGATTTTTGGCGTTTTGCGCTTTCATAGGAAGTGCAGCGACGGAAAAGGTGCTTCTAGCGTAAAGCTGACTTTAAAAGTCCCCAATGATCATGTCTGGCTTACGGAATATTCTGACTGGGCAGAGTTCCTGTTTAATTTAAAATACACCAAGCCTTATGATTATACCCGTGTGGACCCCGCTTTTATGGAAGAGTGTTCCCAGCGAAAGCTCAATGGGCTGATCCATTCCATTAAGCGGCAAAAGCATCCCATCCAATATCGGGTACCCCAGGTGATCTTGGAAGAAATTCGGCCAGAATGGCTGGTCAAATATCAAGCTAAAAAATAATTTTTAAAGGGTCCTCTCCAGTTTTAAATCGGAGAGGACCCTTTGTCAATCATTCCACAGGGATTCCATAGCTTCGCAGCTTCTCAACATAATACTCCCTTTTAGAAAGATCGTCTTCTATGTCAGATTGTTGTATCCAGTTTAGAGTCCCTACTGCCTTTTGCAAAGCATCTAAAGTTTCAAAGCCATCAAATACCTGGGCTCCCTTTCCAGCCTGATAGATTTTTTGATAAATCTCCGGCCATTCTCCCTGTAGTGGATTCCCTGCCCCGGGTACCCACTGGATAGCATTGAGCTTGGGAAGAGAGAGCAGGTCATCAAAATGGTTGAGCTCTCCAGGTCCGTCCATATGGTAGAGGGTATTTTCCAGTTCCTCGGTAAATTCTTTCAAATCCTCCAGCACGAATTCCCGAAACATTGCATTTCCTATCATATAGCAGAAATCACACTGGATTACATAGGAGCGTTTCTCCGAATAAATGCGAGTCCAGTCGGTATATCCCTGATTACATTCTTCCAAAATACTGCAAAGCTCGGTATAGTATTGCATCCAAAGCTGGTGCAGTTCTTTTACCAGCCTTTTTACCTCCTCTGGTTCGTCATAGAGATCCATAAGTAGGTTATCGGTGCCGCGGAATACCGCTAGTGCATCCAAGATTCCTCCCAGATCCACCATTCCCATAATGACCTTTCCATGCCATCGGCGGTTAGCGGCGCGATAAATATCCTTTACCCGATTAAACCAGACATTATCCGGCTGGTAAGTAAAGTGCATTTCCGAAAGCTCCCGAATCTCTGTGGGATGGAACCAAATGCTGCCAGTAGAGTTATCCGGAATTGCCCCCAAAAAGGCAGCCAGCACTCCGGGACCAAAACAATCCATATTTACATAGGGGTAAGCATCCCCAAGAAATTCTATTTTTGAAAGTTCATAATCCATCCGGTCAATGAGCTGGTCTGGTGTCCAGGAAAGATCCAAGGCAGTCTGCTGACTCAAAACAGGGGCTTCTGGCTGAGGGCGACCCGGATCATACCCCGTAAGACGCACGGAGATTAAAGGGCGCTGGGAGCGGTGGGCCCACCAGTCGCCATAGCTTTTTCGGATAGATTCCCAACGCTTTTCATCAAAATGGATGGGCATATCATTCTCCTCCTTGAGGCCGTTATTCCAAATAAACGGCTTTATTTGCCTCGATTATAACTTTTTTTCTTTCACAATACTATGGCTTTTTGCTTAAAAAATGGTAAAATTGTACCGGATAGGAGGAAATTGAGATGAAGATCTTTTTTGATCAAAAAGAAGCCGATCGCTTGACAGAGAGTTTTGTTACAGTTTCTGGGATCAGCATTTCTTTGTTTGACTGTAACCTGAATCTACTGTCGCATTATGGACGGGAGGTGTGTGAATTTTGCCGTCAAATGCGGGAAGATCCGGAATTCACACGACGCTGTACCTGTTCCAACGAGAATGCTTTTCATCAGGCAGGAATTTTGCGTAAGCCCTATCGCTATCAGTGCCATGCTGGACTTACCGAAATGGTCACCCCAGTGATTAACCGGGATATGGTCATCGGGTATTTCATGATTGGACAATTTATCCCGGCAGAGGCTCAGGAACAGGCATGGGAAAATGTCTGCCTCTGTTGCCGTGATTTCTCTTCCCGGCTACCGGAGCGGGAATTATTTTATCAGGAGGTAAAGGCGCTTACCCAAAAAGAGATACAGGCATGGACGGATATTTTACAGGCATACACTAGCTATCTCTGGGTAAATCGCTGTCTGTTACCCAAAGCCGAGGAGAGCTTTGAGTGTATCCGGCAGGATATTCGGGAACATATTGAAGAGCCTCTTTCTGCCCAAAGCATAGGCCAAAGACTGCACATCCCCAAAAATAGAATGTATGAAACCGTCAAACGCAATACGGGCCTTACCCTTAGTGAATACATCCGATCCGTGCGTATGGAGCTTGCCCGAGAATTGCTATTAAATACGGACCTCACAATTGCGGAGATTGCGGAAAAGACCGGCGTTCCCGATTTCAGCTATTTTACCAAGATGTTTCGCCAATATACGGGAAAGACGCCGTCCACCTTTCGCAAGGAACTCATTGCACAGAAAAAGTAAAAATATAATAGGTTTTGATGAAATATTGACTTTTGTTACTATATATTTATAATAAAGGTAGGGGCGGGAAACAAATTTGATGGTACAAAATGTAGGAGGGGTGTGGCCTATGAAGCGAATTTTCGTTTTAGCGGTGGCGTTTTGGTGTCTGCTGCTGTCTGGCTGTTCTCAACCATCGGAAAAGCTCCCTGCGGACTATCTGTCTAGGTGGGAGGGAGAAGGCACCCATTGGAAGGTGTCTGCGGAGATCCCGTATTCACCGGAAAATACAGAACAGTATATGAAAGTTACCTTCACCTGTGATTCACCGGATAGTGTTTATGATGAAAATGGCCAAGTTTATTTTGCCATCGGCACATCTGTTGGGTCGTGTTCATTCACTTATGACAAAGCTAAGGGACTTTTTGGAAAAGATGAGTACTATTCCAGCAATGCTTCGGGAGTCGAGAGGGTGACCCCAGTTTCCGATACTGAATTTGAGGTCTTATATGAAAAGAAACTCATTGATATTGGATTGGAAGAAAAATCTCAGAATATCAATGTTCAGCTTCCCGGAGAAAGCATCGATCTTCGTCACGTAGAATCCTGAATGTACTTTCCCGCCTTGTTCTCGCGAAGAAATAAAAAAGGCAGCAGGTTTTCCTGCTGCCTTTTTTGCGCTAATTTCGGATTACTTGTGATAAGTCTCGATAATATCCATTACTGCGTCAATGACATATTGGACTTCTTCGTCGGTCATAGAGGGGTACAACGGCAAAGAAATAATCCGCTGGAAATGCTTTTCCGTCTGGGGGAAATCCCCTTCCTGATAGCCGAAACGCTCCCGATAAGCGGTCATAAAGTGTACGGGAATGAAATGTACGCTGGTGCCTACGTTTCGCTGGTTCAGCTCCACGATAAACTGATCTCTGTCGATGGTCAGTAACTCAGGCCGGATTCGCAGGACATACAAATGCCAGCAGTGGGTGGTATATTCCGGTACTTCTGGCATGTCCAGAGCATCCACTTTGGTAAAGGCTTCCTGGAAACGGCGGGCAATCTCCAGACGGCGTGCCTGCATGTCTTCCAGTCTGTCCAGCTGGCGCAGCCCTAAAGCTGCTTGTAAATCAAACATATTATATTTGAAACCAGGTTCCACAATGTCATATTTCCAGCTTCCACCCTTGGCATAACGGTTCCAGGCGTTGCGGCTCATGCCATGGCTGGTAAGAATACGCGCCCGCTCAGCAATGTCGTCCCGGTCGGTGACCAACATTCCACCTTCGCCGGTGCACAGGTTTTTGGTGGCATAAAAGCTGTAGGAGGCAGTACCGCGCAACTGGTTTCCAATAAGACGGCCCTTGTAGCGGCTCCACAGTGCATGGGCGGCATCTTCAGAAACAAACAGTCCATGGCGGTCAGCAATGTCATAGATGCGATCAAGGTCGCATACCTGGCCGCTGTAATGCACGGGGACGATGGCCTTGGTGCGTGGAGTGATCTTCTTCTCAATCTCATTGGGATCGATGCAGCCGGTACGGTAATCAATATCAGCAAAAACAGGGGTTGCCCCAGTATGAATGATGGTACTTGCAGTAGAAGCAAAGGTCATGGGAGTGGTGATAACTTCATCTCCCGGACCGATATCCTGAGAAAGCAAAGAAACATGAAGAGCTGCCGTACACGAATTCACAGCAATAGCATGCTTTGCGCCTAGATATTCTGCAAAGCGCTTTTCAAATTCCACGGTGCGGGGACCTTTTGCTAGCCATTTGGAGCGCAGGGTATCTACGGTCTCGTTGATTTCGGCTTCCGTAATATCAGGAAGATTGTAGGGGATAAAGGTATCTCTTGTGCAAAAGCGGCTCATAGAGTCACCAGACCTTTCATATATTGATATAACAGGGCGGGCCCTTCTTGCTATTTCTTTCCTACTATACCCCGAATTTGTGAATATATTATGAATACAAAAAGAGAAGCTGTTGGCTGATGATAGCATATTGTGTAAAACGCTCATGGTTTTTCTGTAAAAAAATAAAATTCAGTCAGTTTAATTGACAGGGATCGACAAATCTGATAAGATATAAATGCTAAACGACTCTTTTCTATAGAGATTGTGACCGTTTAGTACGGGGAGTTTCTAAGGGTAGAGTTCCCTGAGAAGTATTCATGAAAGGGGCATATGTTTATGAAGCAAAGAAGCATTCCAGTCTGTATCATCCTTTCTCTGATTACCTGCGGTATTTATTCTCTGTATTGGATGATCGTCCTTACCGATGACGCAAACCGTCTGTCTGGTCGTCAAAGACCTTCTGGCGGTACAGCATTGTTGCTGACAATCGTCACTTGCGGTATTTACGGATATTACTGGGCCTACCAGATGGGCGAAGCGCTGTACAATGCTAAGGCACAGCGCGGGATCATGGCCAGTAACAACAATATCCTGTATTTGATTCTGGAGATCATTTTCCCGATCATCGGCTGGTCTTTGATGCAGGATGAAATCAATAAGCTGGTAGTTACTACTGGTAATGGACCTTATGGCAACGGCTATTGATTCTGGTACCCGATTAAGAAAATTGTTGATGAAAGCTGCCTTGATCTGCGGTGTCGGATTGGGGTATGCTTTTTTTTCTTCAATTTTTCAATGGGGAATTCCCTGTCCAATCCATGCAATTACGGGTCTCTATTGTCCCGGATGTGGTGTGTCTCGAATGTGCATGGCGTTGCTTCACCTGGACTTTTTGGAAGCCGCAAGCTGGAATATAGGGATTATGGTGATCCTGCCCATCGGGATCACGGTGTTTTTTTGTCAGGCTGTTCGGTATGTAAAAACAGGGGATGCGAGACTGCGGCGGTGGCAGGATATACTAATATGGGTAATGATTGCTTGGCTGCTTTTATTTACGGTGCTGCGGAATCTTCCCTGGTTCTCTTTTTTGGCACCCGGCGGTATGTAACAGGAGGCAAGGTTATGCAGTATAAGGAAGTATACCGGGGGATCTTTCAAAAAAGGCCCAACCGTTTTATTGCAGAGGTAGAACTGGAGGGAGTCCGGGAGATCTGCCATGTGAAAAATACAGGCCGGTGCCGGGAACTTCTGGTTCCCGGCGCTGTGGTTTATCTGGAAAAAAGCCAAAATCCCACCCGAAAGACCAGGTATTCTCTGATTGCAGTGGAGAAGGGGGATTTGCTCATCAATATGGACTCCCAGGCTCCCAACCATGCGGCAGAGGAGTGGCTGGCCCATGGAGGGGTGGGATTCCCAGTGAAGGAACTGCGACCGGAATATACCTGGGGCAGTTCCCGGTTTGATTTTTACTGTGATGATGGAGAAACCCGCCATTTGATCGAGGTAAAGGGCGTAACTTTGGAGGAGCAAGGCGTGGTGCGGTTTCCCGATGCCCCCACGGCTCGGGGAGCACGCCACGTGAGGGAGCTGTGTGAAAGTATGCAGCAGGGATATCAGGCACATTTGCTGTTTGTAGTGCAAATGGAACAGGCTTCCATCTTTTTGCCCAACCGTGCCACTGACCCGGAATTTGCCAAGGCTTTGGAAGAGGCGGAGAAGTGTGGAGTAGATATCCGGGCAGTGTGCTGTCGCGTCACTCCCAATAGTATGGAGATCGATAGAGAGATACCCGTGCGTATACAGGGATAAACCAGCGCTTTTAGGAAACACTGTTTATCAGTGTTTTCAGAAAGGCGTGGTGCGTTTTGAAGCGGGAAAGACGAGTAGTAGCCCTTTTTACTATTATGATGTGCGGGTTGATGGCAGGGCTTTTGGGGGTAGCAGGAGCCTCCTTTCATGGCGAAGAACTAGCCCAGGCAGCAGCAAGACAAAGCTCTTATGAGTTGACGGTGACCCGTTCTCGAGGGGATTTTTATGATTGTACCGGGCAGAAGCTCACCAGCCGGAGCCAAAAGACTCTGGCAGCAGTAGCCCCCACTATTGAAGCAGCAGCGGCTATGAATCAGATCACCCATGGGGAGTACCGGGAAACAGTAGGAGCAGCACTTTCCAATGGAACCCCTTTTTTAGCTACTGCGCCTTTTGGGACAGAGTCTTCCAATGGTATTGATGTGTTCACCATTCCCCAGCGGTATGAAGAGGAGCAGCTGGCCTCCAACCTGATTGGCTATGTAGATGGCTCTGGAACAGGGGCGGCAGGCTTGGAGCGGGCCTTTGATTCCGTTCTCAATCAGGAGGGAAGTCTCACCATCACCTATTCTGTAGATGCAGTAAACCGAGTGATGGACGCTTCCTCCCGAGAGATCTCAGATACCCGGCAAGAGGCAGAGTTGGGCGTGGTCCTCACCCTGGATAGACGGATTCAGCAGGTGGCGGAGGATGCCTGTCGGGATGTGCTGGAAAAGGGTGCGGTAGTGGTCATGGATGTGCAGACAGGGGAGATTCGGGCGCTGGTGAGCCTTCCTTCTCTCCACCCCAACGATCTTGCCGCTGATATGGAAAACGAGGATTCCCCATTGATTAACAAGGCATTTTCCGCATATAGCGCGGGCTCCATTTTTAAACTGGTATCGGCAGCGGCGGCACTGGAATCAGGTCTTTCTCCAGATTATACCTATACCTGTACCGGCAGTATCCAGGTACAGGGGCAGGGCTTTAAGTGCTTTAATGGTATTTCTCATGGGACTGTCGCTATGGAGGACGCGATTGCCCAGTCTTGCAATGGATATTTTGTCAGCCTGATGCAACAGGTGCCCCAGATGGACTTTCTAGCTATGGCAAAAAGCCTGGGTTTTGGTGTTTCCTGTATGTTTGCCGAGGGCCTTTCCAGTGATTCCGGCGTGCTACCCTCGGAAAAGTCTCTGGCTTCCTTAAAAGCGCTGGCCAATTTTTCCTTTGGGCAGGGAGAACTTACTGTTACCCCCGTACAGGTAGCAGCAATGACTGCGGCCATTGCCAATGGAGGAACCTATCGGGAACCTTCTTTGGTTACCGGTATCCAGAATCTGGAAACTGGGGTCTATGAGTGGATGCAGCCCACAGGTTCAGAAAAGAGGACAATATCAGAAGAAAATGCTGCCTTGCTCCGTAGCTTTATGGAAAAGGCTGCAAAGGAAGGCACCGCCGCTTCCGGTCAGCCCGAAACTGTGAAAGTAGGGGCCAAAACAGGCACCGCCCAAACAGGTCAGTATTCCGGAGATATAGAACTGGTGCATTTGTGGTACACTGGTTATTTTCCGGCAGAATCCCCCCAATATGCGGTGACGGTGCTTCGAGCTGACAGTGATGCCAACACCAAGGAATGTGCCCAAGTGTTCCGCACGATTGCTCAGGAGCTGGAATCTCAAGGCTTTTTGGGATAGCGGGGAATTTCGGAAAGAAATAGGAAAACAGTTGACTTCTCCTTATGGCTGGTGTAGGATAAAAGCAGATTCCCGATGCATAGTAAATCGGGGAATGTAATCGTTTTCAATCAAAGGAGGAATCTCTGTGAAAATGAAGCAGATCGAGATCGGTACCTGTATCCCGGGCACCATGGCGGAAAAGTGGATTCCCCACATGGTGGATGCCGGATTTGAGTGCGTTGCCATCAATTTCCACATGTCCCTGGAGGGCACCGACCTGAAAAAGCTGGCGGAAAAGGTACGCGGACTGTTGGACGGCACCGGCGTGCGGGTGGCCACATTGGGCTATTACTGCAATGCCATTCAAAACCCGGAGCATTGGGAAACCCTGCGCCATGTAGTGGAAATGGCCCCCCTGTTCGGCGCTCCCATGGTGAGCACCTTTGCAGGCGCCTATGAGGGAAAATCCGTGGAAGCGGCCATGCCCAAATTTAAAGAGGTATTTACCGATATCAGCAAGCGGGCCGCGGATAAGGGCCTGAAGGTGGCCATTGAAAACTGCCCCATGGGCGGAACCTGGCAGCACTGCACCTGCAATATCGGCTTTAACCCCAAGGCGTGGGAAATGATGTTCAACGAGGTCCCGGCAGAAAACCTGGG
>CALWVH010000027.1 GCA_944384915.1 uncultured Clostridia bacterium
AGAGGAAGATGTTGGCCTTATTGCGGCGGCATCTTCCTCTTTTTCTATGATGTCAGATGATAGCGGGTAATTGCCTTCCAATTTTTGGGAAATCCCATATGCTCTAAGAGTTCAGCTTCTGTAATATGTACTAGCTTTTTGCTTACATTGGTAATTTCAAAGGTTAGTTTTTTCTTAAAAGCCAGGAAATCCTCATTAGGCAGGAGGTAACGGAACGCAATCACAACGGCGAACAAATCTTGTTTTCCATAAATGTATTGATTGCCCTGACGGGGGATGTTCAGCTTTGCATGAAGCGGAGTGTCTAATATCTGGTCTACGGTTCGGTAAGTAAATAATCGGTCGCTATGAGCGCATACATTCCGGTATTTGGTTAAGACGGATAAAAACCGTTCAAGCTGTTTTTGGTTTACCATCGGAAAATGTTTGCATATCTTGGAACGCAGGGATTGTGTCAATACATTATACATTTTGGAAAGGCTTCCAAAAGTTAAGATGCTGACTGCAATCCAGAGAGGAACGTTGCCATATTGAAGCCTGTAATAATTTACATAGGCATAGTCCGTGGTGGTCACTGCGCCGTATAGCTTACGCATAAGTCCCGATATGGTTCTTTTGTTTCGTGATATATGATTGTAATTAGCAGGATTCATATATTCTGCCTGGGAAGTTCCGTGAAGCTCTACAAAATAGTAAGCAATCAGATTTCCGATATGGCGCTCTATCTGGAGCAGATATTTTAAAAACAGCTCTCTTAACTCGGAATCAAACTGATAGAGTGCAACAATCTCATCAAAAGCAGTTCCAGGTTTATATTTTTTGGTAAACGGAATTCTGAATAATTCCTTATAACCGTCTATTAAAGAAAAATATCCGATTCGCTGCAGAAGTTCTTCTGCGGATTTTTCGTTTGCAATATCAAGTTGTTTATCAAATTTCAGATGTTTGATCTGTTGTGAAAAAGTCAAAAATTCTTTGGAAGCAGCCATATATTATCTCCTGTAATATAAAAGAGGGAGAGACTCGAAAGCTCTCCCCCGCCTGTGGGCTTCGCAAGTTTCCACAGAACGATCACTGAACTAAATATAGCAAAACTGACGCAAAAAGTCAATCCCGCAATTTAGCTCTATTTTAAGTATATGCACACTTAAAATAATAATGCAGAGAAATCGTCTCATTTTGAGCGAGTATTTTCTCTATCCTGTTCTGCCTGCCGGGAAAGGTCTTTCCCCAGGATAGCGGCCACATTTGCCCGCACGGTCTTTAGCTCTTTTTCATGGCTGCGGAGATTCTGGTAGGCTTCGTGCTGGCTGTTCTTCTGTGCCAGAAGGTTCTCCTTTTCCGTTTTCAGCGCTTTCATAGAAGGCAGCTTTCCGCCGTATGCATGTTCCTTCAGCATTTTCCGGGCCGTCTCATAGAGTGTGATTTCAGAATGGTGTTCCTGGCGGAACTTTTTTTTACTTTTAGAGCCGAGATATTGTTTATATACAGATTTATTTGCCAGGTACTGTCCGGTGTAGCGGATCTGTTCATTGACACTTTTCAAGTTCTGCTCTGTCTTGCGGAGGTCTTTTCGCATTTGGGAAGCTTGGGCTTGTGCCTTTTGGAAAGCGTCCGCTAAATCCTCCTCGCTCTGATACCCATGCTCTTGGATGTAAGCGACGGTTTTGGCCATCTGCTGTAAATTGGACAGCTTTACCTTCCTGGCATACGCCGCACTCTGCTGTGCTTTGACACAGCTCTGCAGATCCGTGACAAGACGGAGGTCGGATTTGATGAACAGGAAGGCCGGCAGTCTGGCAGAAGCGTCCTCAAGGGATTTTGCATTTTTCTCCAATGCGGACAGCAGATGCGCTTTCTCATAACGGGTTCCCAGGCTCCTTCCGGTAATCGCCTTGTTTCGTTCCGGATGCAGATAGCTGAAACGGCCACGGCTGATTTTGAAGGAAATCTGATACTTTTCCCACAAGAAGTTTTGAAATTCCTCCAAAGAAGCGCAGACTACCGCCGCTTCGTCGATGGCGCTGCGGAGAAAATCTTTCTGCGTCTCGAAAGTTGTTTTTCGGGGAGTAATGCCCTCCGATGCCATCTTCCGGTTTCGTTCCTCCATCTTTTTCTGTCCCCTGCGCCTTGCCTGATATTCCCGGTCTGTGATTTTCTTTTCTGCAGGAGCGAACAGGTCTACCTGATGGAGATGTTCCCGATGGCAGAGATCCATCACTTCCTGCTTCAGATAATTCAGGTAATCGTTGGTAAGATGGTGCTTGTAACCGGAATGGGAATCACAGGGGCGCTCCATAAACTCCTGACGTTCCACATCATATTTCCTTACGCTGTTGATTACGATATGTACATGGATGTTGCCGCTTTCGTTGCTGCCGTCCGTGTGGGTGCAGACGAGAGCCTGGTGGCCGGGGAAATTTTTCCGGGCATACTCTAAGCCGAGCTGCTGCGCCCGTTCCCCGGTAAGTCCATCCTCTGTGTCTTTCGGGTCGAAACTGATGATGTAATGGTGGGATTTGATGTCATCATAATTTTGGTTTTTTCTGCACTGTGCATTTAATTCCTTACATTCCATATCGAAGGTAAAGGGATCGCAGTTGATGCCATCCAGATAATATTCCTCACGGGGGATAAGCCTTCCATCTTCATCCAGAATGGGTTTCCCGGTATATTCATCATACTGGAACATGAGATAACGCTGCGCTTCCCCGTAATCCGCATTTTTACTTGCGATGTGTTTCAAGATTGCCATGGATACCTCCCGTGTTGCCTTTGTCTGCGTCGGAACTTTCAGCGGCAGAGAGAAAATCGCCTGCCAGCTTCAGCATTTCATATTTCATTTCATAAATATCCGCCAGTCCCCGGTTGATGGCTTTCCGCATTTCCTGGGAATGGATGCCGCCGCTGTTAAAGTGGCGGGCAATCTGGTTTAGATTACTTCCGATTTTTCCGAGCTGTGCCGTCAGCTTTTTGAGTTCCGGCAAATCGGTCACAAGCTCATATTTGATTTTGACCTGCTTCCCCGTGACTAGCCTGCGGCTGTATTCTGCCAGTGGCAGATGGGCGGCCTTTGCATGGGCGGAGACAAGTTCGTATTCCGTGTCTGTGAGACGAAGCATAACCGGATGGGTGTGACGCAGCGCTTTGTCTTTCTTTGGTCTTGCCATAAATCTTCCTTTCCTTTTATTACCCGTGGCAGTCTCTGCCACGCTGCGACTATGTAAATAGGAGCCATACAGCACATGGGAAATGTGCAGCATCGAGGGTATGGGGAGCGAAATCCCCATCAAGATTGCCGGGGAACTTAAAACCATGAAATGGGTTTTGAGTTACGCAGGCGAATCTTGCTCTTAAAAAAGTAGAAAACCTCTTATAATAAAAGCCGATTAGGTAAAGCATATGGCCAGAAAAAAGAAGATGTTTTTATATAGAATGAGAATTTGTGTGATTGTATAGAGACTTTCCGGAAGGATAGTACCTTACCTAAAAGTACATTCTTGATGGGCGTTCTACAAAATGGTAAGTTTGATAATCATAGTAGAAAGAGAGGATGAAAAATAATGGGGAATATAGAAATGGGACCAATTAGGCCGCCATCAGAGAGCAACAGTCTACTCATTCGTGTAACACGAGGGTGTCACTGGAATAAATGCTATTTCTGCGGACTATATAAATCCATGAGATTTTCGATGCGTCCAATAGAAGATATAATCAGCGATATAGAGGCCCAATCTGCACAGCATACTGGTCAGTCATTTAAGTCATGCTTTTTACAAGATGGCGATGCCCTGGTATTGAAAACAGATTATCTGCTAAAAATTCTGGATGCCCTACATCACTATTTTCCCACACTGGAGTCCGTCACTACTTATGCCCGCGCTGACAGCATAACACGCAAATCTTTATCAGAACTCAAAGTGTTACGAGAGCATGGTCTAAACCATCTGTACTGCGGAATGGAAACAGGATCAGACCGTGTTCTTCAGCTTATTAATAAAGGATTTGATTCCAATACAGTTATTCAAAGCGGCTGTCTGGCGAAAGAAGCAGATATGATATTATCGGAATTTATTTTGCTGGGAATTGGAGGAAAAGAATTCTCTGAAGAAAATGCACGGAAAACAGCGGATGCGCTCAACATTATACAGCCTGATTTTATCCGTGTTCACGCTGTTGGTTTTAAGCCTGAGTCAATGATGTGGCAGCTTATCCAAGATGGAACCATTTCTTTGCAATCGGAGGAAGAAATCGTTCGGGAACAACGACTGTTTTTACAATGCTTAAAAGAGATGAACAGTTACTATGTGAATGAACATATTGTGAATCTCCTGCTAGAAGTGAGAGGCGATTTACTTTCAGAAAAAAGTCAGATGCTTTCAGCCATTAACCGTTTTTTAAACCTCCCGCCAGAGGAAAGATTGTTGTTTGCCATAGGCCGTAGGTTTAATATGTTTTTCTTTTTAGAGGATTTGCAAAAGCCAAATCTGCGCAGTCAGGCTCAATTATACATGGACGAAATTAAAAAGAAAAATCCAAATATGGATTTTGCATTTCTGTGCAACTATATACGGCAGTCCCAGATATAAAAAGAAATCCGACACAGCTTAATGCATCTGCATCTGCTGTGCCGGATTTCTTTATTTTCTCATGGATGGGCAGCAAGGGAGCTGCACATCCAGTCCGTCCAGATAACTGGTTCCCCAATTACACATAGCTTCCAAAACGGGGGCGATGCTTTTCCCAAAGGGTGTTAAAGAATAGATTGTCTTCGGAGGATTTTCCGGTATTACTTCTCTGGAAACCATTCCGTTCTGTTGAAGATCCCGGAGCTGCTGGCAAAGCATTTTTGCCGTGGCTTTTGGTATAAGTCGTTGCAGCTCCATGTAATGAAGTGGCTGTTCGATGAGATGCCATAAGATTAATGGTTTATATTTGCCGCCAATTAAGGATAAGGTTGCCTCTACGGGGCAATTAAAGTTTTCTGCTTGCATAGTTGTCCTCCTAAATGGGGTACTTTCCTTTAGGGTACTATCTTCCCGGAAAGTACATTCTTGTGAAAAAAATTTCTGGTGCTACAATATAGTCGATGGTTGATTTGACACATAAAATACGCAGAAAGGATGTTATAACTATGGAATTACTTGAAATCGCCAAAAAGCGTTTTTCTGTCCGGGAATACACCGATCAGAAGGTGGAGCCGGAAAAACTGAATAAGATTTTGGAGGCGGCACACGTTGCGCCGACGGCAGCTAATCTTCAGCCGCTTCATCTGATTGTCGCCCAGAGCGATGAGGCACTTGCCAAAGTGGGCAAGGCGGCCAACATTTATAACGCACCGCTGGCAATCATCGTATGCGCAGATCACAACAAGGCGTGGGTACGGCCTTTTGACAAAAAACAGACCGGCGACATCGATGCTTCTATCCTGACTGACCACATGATGCTTCAGGCAACGGAACAGGGCCTTGGAAGCGTTTGGGTTTGCTATTTCAAGCCTGATGTTTTAAGCAAAGAATTTAATCTGCCTTCCAATCTGGAACCGGTCAACATTCTTGTCATCGGTTACTCCGCTGAAGGTGAAGGCGACCGGAACCGTTTTGATACCCAGCGTATCTCCATGAGCGATCTGCTTTCCTACGATAAGCTGTAAAGAGTCATCATATTGAGGCGCAACCCTATTTCACAGGGCTGCGTCTCTTTATCTTTCAGAGATATGGGCGTAGGTTTCTTCTAAAATCCACTTGATATGTTCGTCGCATAAAGCGTAGAATACATTTTTCCCGACTTTATGTGGGGAAACCAGCTTTGCAAATTTTAGAATTTTCAGTTGATGGGAAACTGCGGATTCGGACATATTCATTTGCGTGGCCAGTTCATTCACGCAATATTCCCGGCCCATAAGCGCCCATA
>CALWVH010000028.1 GCA_944384915.1 uncultured Clostridia bacterium
CGATTACTATTATGATAACTTGTTGCAGGAGATGGGGATTTCCTACCTAGAGTGGCGAAATACGCTGGAATACTTTTTGTTCTTTGAATACTGCGAATGGGTCTTTGTAGGGAATAAACACAATGCCCAAAATAGCGAATTCTACAAAAAATATCTCCCTATCGCCAGACAGCAGGCCAACAAAATTAAGCGGATGGAAAATAAGTAGATATCGTATTGAAATAAAATCTATGAGTTTTATTGGTGCCACCCCACTTCACTGTGCATTTATAGCGTTAAGTGCATAGGCTTTGTCCCTTCTTTTTGCTTGTCGCTCGCGTCAGAGCGGATATCTAATTCATCAACTCTTCCCAGGCTGAGCCTGGACGCAAGTCGCGTTCCAGGTTCGGCCTTTTCTTTTTGTCTGCTGCTCGCGTCAGAGCGGACATCTAATTTATCAATTCTTCCCAGGTCGAGAGCCTCGACGCGCAAGTCGCGTTCGAGGCTCTCTTCTTTTTTCGGCTTAGTCCTCGCATTCAAGTGGATATATAATTCATCAACACTTCTCACTCAGGCCGAACCTGTGAACGCAAGCTGCGTTCCAAGTTCGGCCTTTTCTCTTGCCCAGTTCTCGCGTTTAAGCAGACATTAAACTTATCAATTTGCTTTCCAATGAAAGGTCTCGATGCATACAACTTAGTATAATTACTAAGTCATAATGCCTAGATACAAATTTAGAAAGATTACTATACATGCAAAGTCTCATGGAATAATTGTTTTTTAACTCTATATTTTGACTAATGATGCAGTTGCATTTAATAAAATTTTTAAAAAGCTGGTAGGGGTTACACCTCGGGAATATCGAGAACAAAACGCTAAATGAAAAAGGCAGCAGATACCAAACTGTGTCTGCTGCCCTTTTATTTTATAGTAAATGATTATCATCTACTCTTTATTTTTCAAAGAACTTATAGCTTTCCCGCCTGCACCAATACTGCTGTCTTTAAAACACCAATTTGAGTTTTCGCATCGGGAAGCTGGCCCTGCAACACCATTTCCACTGCTTTATCAAGGGAAATCCGCTCCACTTCTATAAATTCATCATCATCTGGGTCCTGTTCTCCCCAGCTTTCTACACGACAGGCCCACATACGAATGATCTCATTGGTATAGCCAGGGGTAGGATAAATATTTCCCAGAGAAACATACCCGGTTCCAGTTGTACCCGTCTCTTCCTTTTGTTCCCGCTGCATAGCCTCAAAGGGGTCCTCGCCTTTTTCCAACTTTCCTGCTGGAAGCTCCAGTATCGTTTCCCCATAGGGATAGCGGAATTGCCGGACAAAAAGCAACTCCTGGTTTTCTGTCAACACTGCTACACTTACGCCGCCAAGATGCTCTACTACTTCCCGGTTTACCACCGCACCATTTTCTAGTTCCGCTTTATCCAACCGAACCTGAATAATTTTTCCATGAAAAAGATATTGCTGTTCCAGTGTTTTTTCAGTCAGTTTCATAGAGGCTTCCTCCCATCAGAATGCATTTTACGTATTTTATTATACCATATCTAGCTATGGAAAAAAAGCAAATAGATCTTATCATTTACCAAAAAACAGTGCCTCACAGAAATTCTGTGAGGCACACACCAATTATATTAACTTCCAAAATTAGTCGCGATAGATGGCTTCTTCACGCCAGATTTTCTCCATCATCTCGTAACGCTCCAAAGGCATACCGGTATAAGCACAGTTGGAAGTAGAGAAGATAAAGCCATAATTTCCATCCATGCCTTCCTTTAAGCAGCGGCGCACATCATCAATAGCCTCCTGATCCGTGCCAGTCTGAAGCAGACCACAGTTCACATTACCGATGGTGCAAATACGATCGCCATACTTTTTGCGCACTTCAGTAAGAGACATATATCCCTGAGGATCGATGGAATGGAGCGCATCAGGGCCGCAGGCAACGATCTGGTCCAAGATAGGATTGATGTTGCCATCGGTATGTTTAATAGTGAAATATCCCAGGCTGCGATAAGTGTCAATGCATTCTTTCAGATGAGGGGCTACCAGTTCTTCAAACAAATCGGGAGAGAAGAAGGGGTTCACATTGAATGCATAGTCAGAGCACAGAGCAAAAGCATCCAGCAGGCCGGTACCACTGAGAGCGGAAGCCTTCTTTTCCATCTGCTCCAACCAACGGTTCTGCTGGTCGTGAAGGCTGTCGGGGTCCTCATACATTTTAATGGACATTTCCATCATTTCATCCCCAGTGGGAATGCCAATGGTCGTATCGCCGTGCATCATAATGAAATATTCGTCGCCTGTCTTTTCCCGGATAATCTCCAGCAGACGACGGGTGTTTTCCAGATCACCGGGATTGGGATGGACAAAAATAGCGTCATGGTCGTAACGCTGGGCAGTTTTGATATACAAATCTGCCATATCCTCCAACTGTAATTCCTTTTCACGGGCACTCATCTGGTTCCACTGGCTATACTGGCGGTGGGAAGGATGTACCCGTCCGAAAGCCTCCATAGTAAGGAAGAATACTAACTCAAACTGGGGAACATGACCAGTAATTTTTTCGCGCCGCAGGGCCTTTATAAACCGTTCCTTATGCGTTTCTGCCATTTTAAACAATCCTTTCTATTTATTGCGATTTTATTCCATATCAAAGCACATTTGCTCGATATACTGTTCCATGAACACGGGACTGGTAGAAAGCTCTATGAGCTTCGCCTCATCTCGCAGACTCCGGGAGATTTCTCGATACCTTTCAGAAAGCATCATCACTGCTCCAGAACCAGCAGCATTTCCCAAGACTTTTACCTTGTTTTCCAACTCCTTGGGGAACAAACCGGTCACAGCGGCTGCATGAGGATCGATATAGCTTCCAAATCCGCCACAGATATAAAAGGTATCCACCTGCTCTGCGGAAAGACCGCATTCTTCCAGCATGGTAAGGATTCCGGCACAGATAGCAGCCTTAGCCAGCTGCACCTGTCGTATATCCTGCTGGGTAAGGAATACCCCGCTGTTTCCAATAGGCACACAATCTTCCTCTGACCCATCGGGCGCTTCCTCCGGGTCATCCAAAGCCCCAGTTTCATCGATCTGTTTGATCTCTATCAGTCGAGCCATCAGAGAAATCAATCCGCTGCCACACAATCCTTTGGGCGGCTTTTCTCCAATGGTATGCCAAAGCAATGTATTGTCAGGCCCTAATGTTACCCGATCAATAGCCCCCGGCGCTGCTGCCATTCCCATATGGATACAGGCGCCTTCCAGTGCAGGACCAGCAGCGGTAGAACAGGTATACAGATCACCGTTATGATACAGTCCCATTTCCCCGTTAGTACCGATATCTGCAAGTAATACCGTACCGTTACCCTCTGTCATGCGAGAAGCTGTCATAGCACATACCATATCAGCTCCTACATAAGCGGAAACACAGGGAGGCAGGTACAACTCCGCATTTATATATTCGGGGAAAAACTGGGATGCTGGCATCGTCTCTCCAAATAAAGATTGAGGGGTAAAGGGCGACACAGCAATAGAAGAAGGATCATATCCCGCCAGGAAATGCAACATCGTGGTATTCCCGGTAATCACGATTTTTCTTACATCTGCTGCAACCGCATCCTGACCCAGCGCTTGACGAAATAGTTCTTCCAGCTGCTGGACTACGATCTTATGTAGTTCTTCATGACACTTGGCCCCGATGCGGGTGATCACATCCGCCCCATGCACAGACTGGGCGTTAAGCTGCCCCGCTCCCCTGACGATCTTTCCGCCAAGGCAGGCATATACTGCGATAGTAGTGGTACCGATATCCACTGCGATTCCCCAGACCTCAGTTTCCACCTCTGTGTGGGCACCATCCAGCAGCACCTCACCCTCCTGGTGGTCTGTATCCGGTAGAATTACTGTACAATCACCAATCGCCACGGCAGAACAGGCCAGCCGTACCCCCTCTTCTATCTCCTGAGGGGTAAGCAACTTCTCTTCCTCTGGTGTAAGAGGAGAAAGTAAACCAAAGGCTTTTATACGGCATTTTCCGCAGGTATGGTGTCCGCCGCAAGGCATAGGTAAACCATAAGGTGCAGTAACAGAAGCTAAGGGTAAGTTTCCAGTAAAAGACACGCTTTCTCTGCGTGCCCCAATATGGATATCAATGACCGACATGGGAGCTCCTCCTTGATCAGAACGCCTGATACGCTCTGAATTAGCAAAATGATCTACTCAAAGTATACCTAGCAGCGATACAAATCACAATAAAAAAAATGCTTAATTTGGTACTTTTATGAGAACATTTCCACGGCAGATACCCGGCTGTTTTTTATTCCGGACGCTCTCCTCGCCACTGACGCACAGTATCCACCATAGCTAGATAGCCTTCTGTAGGCACATAATCCGGTATGGAATTTCCAGAAGCAAAAGCAATACCGCCGTGACCTTTTACCTTCTCCAGACAATCCAAAATATATTCGCGAATTTCTGCGGGAGTGCAACGGCACAAAACATCTGTATCTATTCCGCCAAAATTTCCGATCTTGTCCCCATAGCGGTCTACCCAGACGCTGAAATGGGCAATTCCATCCTCATTGGAATGCTTAGCGTTAATGTTAGCTTGTTCAATAATATCATCAAACACAGCAAACAGATTGCCGCAGGAATGGAGCAGGAAAGGCCGGTTGGTAGCGTGTACCAAGTCGGTGATTCGACGATACTGAGGAAGGATGCATTCCTTGATGTCCTCTGTAGGCAGCAGGGTCATAGTATTAAAGCCCAAGTCATCTCCAAACCGCAGCACACAATAGGCGTCTGAAAATTCCTTCAAAAAGCGTTCCCAGGTAGCAACCTGTACATCACCCATCTTTTTAAACAGATCCCGGTACAGCTCCTCATCATCTGAACGCATAAAACACAGATCCATATATCCAACCAGATCCTGTACACATTCAAACACGCCGTTGCCAACGCCACCCACTGCTTTCATACCAGCAGGGCAGGTTTCTGCCAAAGCCTGGAACATAGGGGCAAAACGCTCAAAATATAGTTCCGGCAACCGATCCCACGGGTATTTCTCAAAGTCCTCCCGGGTCTTGATACAGCCTTCTTTGTGATTTCCCAGGGCGCCGCCGCCAATAAGGATATCTGTGATACAAAATTCTACAGAAGCGGTATCATATCCCATCTGCTTCCAGAAATCCCAATACTGCCGGAAACCTTCCCGCATTTCGGCTGGGTCCTTAGAAGCCATTAAATCATAAGGACGGGTGCCGGTGGTCTCGTAAATTACTTTTCCCCCAATAATGTGTTCATACAAGGGAATCCGGTCCACCCATTGGTTAGTAGCCGCCTTGACCAGATTGCGATAGTCAGGCTGAAAATCCCGATAACGAATGATATCCATAAATAAAAGCTCCTTCCCGTCTCCGGAAATTCATCCGGATGTTTTTCAATACAGTTTTTTCTCCACGCCAGACCATTCTGTGGTATAATTATTATAACAGTTTTTCCCGATTTTTCTATGCAGTCCCCTATTCAAATTTCGGACAAATCTATTTAAGGAGAAGTTTCCATGGCACACACCGTTTATATGGAAAACATTGCAGATACGCGGCAGCTTCCCAATTATCCCATCGAATGCTATCGCTCCTTTAACCAAACTTATATGGATAAGACTCTTCTACACTGGCATTTTTGTTGTGAAATGATACTGGTTCATGAAGGGGAACAACGGGTAAATATCGGAGATACTTCCCTGACCCTAAAGGCAGGAGATATGATCTATATTCATCCTCGACAGGTACATGAGTTTATCAATACCTCTCCAAAGGGAAGCGACCTGAGCCTTTTAAAATTCGACACCTCTCTTCTGCTTTCCCGGGAACCTTATGATGTTGAACTCCAGTATTTTCGTCCTTTCCTTCCGGAAAGTGGCTACCGCTGCCTTACTTTTTCCGGTGCGGAAAAGGTAATGACTGACTACACACAGAAGGTTATCGCAGAAGAACAGGCTGGTAAATTTGGATTTGAGGTTCGCATGCGTAACCTCATCTGTCAGCTTATGGCCGAATTAGCTGATGGCGTCTCCCCCTTCCCGGTAAATTCCGTATGCCTTTCTACTCGGGAACAAGAACAATTTAACTATCTGCTTCAATATCTTTCGGAGCACTATGCCGAAAATGGCCTAATGGAACAGGCGCTAAACATTTGTAGTCTGAGCTACAGCAATTTTGCGGCAAAATTTAAACGGATGTACGGCAAGACCTTTACAGAATATTTAAATCATATCCGTGTAGCCAGCGCTAGACAAATGCTTCTCAATTCCAGTGATTCTATTGCTCTCATCTCAGAAGCCTGTGGATACCATGACCCAGGTTATTTTAGCCGAATCTTCCGGCGCATCACTGGTGTATCTCCCTTGACCTATCGAGCTAAGGGGGAAGTCCACTATTTAGGGAGCTAAACTGCACACAATCCGCCCCTCCTCCATAAAATGAATATGGGAAGGTCCTCACCTTCCTGAAAACCATAGAGAGGGAGCGGTTATAATGAAAGAGCCGTTTTTGCTCAGCAGTCTGCGAGAAGGGGAAACTGGCCTAGTTGCCGGATTGGCAGCAGCTGGTTCCTTACGCCGCAGACTGCTGGATATCGGGCTTACAGAGGGTACACCGGTGCGTTGTCTTCTCCACAGCCCATTTGGAGACCCGGCGGCTTATGAGATACGAGGCGCTGTATTCGCTTTACGGCAGGAAGACTCTCGTCAGGTAGTTCTCAATGCCATAGCGCAGGAGGCGGCGCTGTGACGGCCGGCCGGGTAATAGCGCTGGCAGGAAATCCCAACGTGGGAAAAAGCACCCTGTTTAACCGGCTTACCGGGCTGCATCAGCACACCGGGAATTGGCCTGGAAAAACAGTGGAAAACGCACGGGGACGCTGTACCTTTGCCGGACAGGAATACTTGCTGGTAGATCTGCCTGGAACGTACTCACTGCTTGCTCATTCCGCAGAGGAAGAGACTGCCCGGGATTTCCTCTGTTTTGGGCATCCCGACGCCTGTATTGTTGTATGTGACGCCACTTGTTTGGAACGGAGTTTGAACCTGGCTTTACAGGTACGGGAGATCTCCCCCCGCACCATTATTTGCGTCAACCTCATGGACGAGGCGGCAAAAAAAGGGGTCCACATCCATCGACAGGTATTGGAAAACACCCTTGGGATACCGGTGGTCACAGTATCGGCACGGGATGGCCGAGGAATCGAAAAATTGCTGGAAACAGTAGAAAAAGTATGCACAGAACCAGAAAAAGGCCCCCTTCCCCTCCCTGTACCAGAAGAAGCTCGCAGAGCGGTAGGGGTAATAGAACCGGTACTGCGTCAACAGGGAGCTTCTCTTCCCCAATGGGCTTCTTTACGGTTATTAGAAGGAGATACTAGCCTAAAAAACACCATTAAAGAGCAATGGAAAATTGGCGGTACATTGCTGGATCGCACTCTAATATTGGCCCAAAAGGAACTGGAAAAAAGTGGTCTTACCTCTGAAACCCTTACGGATCGGACAGTAGCCAGTCTCGCCAAAGGAGCAGAAGAAATTAGTCGAAAGGCTTGTAAAAATAAGGGACGCAGCCGGGTCTCTCAACAGTTAGACCGTATTCTTACCGGGAAATGGACGGGAATCCCGGTGATGCTGCTTCTTCTGGCAGGAATCTTCTGGATCACCATTGCCGGAGCCAACATACCTTCTCAATGGCTATGGGAAGGGTTCTCCTGGCTAGGGGAAGCTATGAGCGCCGGCTTGATCGCCATCGGCGCACCCCCATGGTTGGAGCAGGTTCTAGTAATGGGTATATGGCGGGTATTATCCTGGGTAGTTTCGGTCATGCTGCCTCCCATGGCAGTATTTTTTCCTCTGTTTACCCTTTTGGAAGATCTGGGATATCTGCCTCGAGTAGCTTTTACCCTAGACCATTGCTTCCAAAAGGCAGGAGCTTGCGGCAAGCAGGCATTGACTATGTGTATGGGTTTTGGCTGCAATGCAGTGGGAGTTACCGGTTGCAGGATCATTGATTCCCCAAGAGAGCGGCTAGTAGCGGCTATTACCAACAGTTTTGTCCCCTGTAACGGGCGTTTTCCGCCACCACTCAAAGGGAGATTTTTATCACACCAAAAGGGCAAAAAGAAAGACCGCTATATAAAATACAGCGGTCCATAACAGCTTATAAGACAAATTTATTTGGTTCCCCTTTTTCTAGAACTTTTATGATCTCTTCAATAACTTTCATTTTTTGGAAAGCAGTCAAATCCGATTGGTTTAATCTTCTTTCTATCACTTCTACATGGAATTTGCTCACTTGATCTGCTATAAGATCCAAATCTGCTTTTTCTGCATGAATAATAACATGGTGCACGGCATTTTTTCCCATTCATATTCCCCCGATAAAGCACTTGCAAAAACTATTATATGAATGGTTTCCTAAAACATATGCTATCCAAAAATGACATAAAAAGAAGCCGACCTTTACTCAAATTGAGTAAAGGCCGGCTTCTTTTTTAGGGAATGATGCTTGCCTGTGAGGCTTATTCTACTTTATTTTTTCCAAGACTTCTTGCGCAGTCCAAGGAAAGCGACCCCAGACATCATAAACATCATAGCCAGTGCGATCACGAGAACATCGCTGTCACCCGTGGTAGGACCTGCGGGGTTGGATTCATCTGTGGGATCAGATTCGCCGGAAGAAGTAGACCCATTGGAAGAACCATTATTCTCGGACGAATCAGAATCAGAATCGGAAGTCTTCAGGATCAGATCGTCTATCGCTTTGGTCAATGCAGCTGCTGCATCATCTACCTTAGCCTGATCGTCCTCAGAGAGATCCGCATCTGCGAGCATTTGTTTTGCGCTCAGAAGTGCGTTAGACAATCCATTGGCAGAATCTGTGGTGTAAAGGGTAAGGTCAATTACCTCGGCCTTTTCCACTGCACTCTGTAAAGCTGACTTATCTGCCAGTTTTCTTGCCTTCATAGCTGCTTCCAGAAGCGCCTTGGCCATCTCGTCCACTTCGGACTGAGTTGCCTCGTCATTGTAATA
>CALWVH010000029.1 GCA_944384915.1 uncultured Clostridia bacterium
CCTGCGGTGTTGAACACCGTGACGCCTTTTCCCTGACCGGCCACAGCCTGCTCCCGCTCACGGAGAAGAGCGCCAGCTTCTTCTGCCAGCTGCTGATACTCCTCCTTGGTAACTTCATAGACTTCTTCAATAGAGGAACCGGGGAGAATGTCGTGGAACTGGTTCAGCAGCACCATCTTCCACAGCTTTTCCAGCTCTTTGGCGGGATAGGCCACACCCTTTTCCGCTGCCAGCACGCTCAGCAGCTCCAAGTCGCTGAGGAGGAACTCGCTCTTCCGGTTACCCCGCTTGTTTCGGGCCATGCTGGTGTAGGTGCCCCGGTGGTATTCAAAGTAGAATTCCCCAGTCCACACCGGCAAGTGGCGGTTGTCCTTCACCCGCTCTTCCAGCTCTTCAAAGTACTTGCGGGAACCGCACTGGCGCACCGTGGGGATGCCCTTGACGCCCTTTTCCATCCGGCGTCCGGTTTCCAGCATCTCCCGGGTGGGACCGCCGCCGCCATCGCCGTAACCATAAGAAATTAGGATGTCATTGTTCATCTCTTTATTCTGATAGCGCTCCCAGCCGCCCATAATGGCGTCAGGGTGCAGCATCCCATTATACGTGGTGAAGAACCGGTCTGTGCTCTGCCCCACGCCCAGAGTGGAGATAAAGTGGGTCAGCACCTGGGAGCCGTCGATACCCTCCCACATCATGGTGTCGTTGGGCACCATGTTGAACTGGTTCCAGGAGAGCTTGGTGGTCATAAAGTAGTCAATGCCGCACTTTTTCATAATCTGGGGCAAGGCGCCGGAATAGCCGAACACGTCCGGCAGCCACAGCACCCGGTTGTCCCGGCCAAATTCCTCCTTAAAGAACCGCTTGCCATAGAGGAACTGGCGCACCAGGCTTTCGCCGCTGGTGAGGTTGCAGTCGGCTTCCAGCCACATACCGCCTTCCGGCTCCCAGCGGCCTTCGGCCACCCGCTCCTTAATCTTGGCATACAGCTCCGGATACCGCTCCTTCAGGAAGCTGTAGAGCACCGGCTGGCTGGACATGAACTGGTATTCCGGATACTCCTCCATGAGCTTGAGCACCGTTGCGAAGCTGCGGGCCACCTTTTCACGAGTCTGGGCCACGGTCCACCACCAGGCCACGTCAATGTGGGTGTGGCCAATACAGCTGGCAATGACGTCCTGATAACCGGCCATTTCCCCATAGACGGTTTTGGTCAACAGTGCCCGGGCCTCCTTCACAGAAGCGGAAAAGGCCGCAGAGGGCACCTGGCGCATATCCAAAACATTGACAGCGTCATTAAGGGCGGTGCACAGGTCGATGCAGGTCTTTTCCTTGGGATTCATACGGCTCATAGCCCACAGGGGAACCTGGATGTCGTAATACAGGCCGTTGACTTCCGGGTCCAGCTCCTGTACTTCGGCCATGAGGCGGAATTCCGGATGCATAATGCCCGTGTAAGCCTGCAAATCAATGGTGTAAGTGTCGCCGGCCTTGGCGCAGTCCACCAGCTTCAGCTCCCGATGGTGCATATCGGCGCCCTGGCGGACTTTTCCATTCACAAATACCAGGAACTGAGGGTTCCGCCCATCGTCCCACTCGTCGATCTGGGTGTGGAGATACAGCCACATTTCCCGGCCATCAAAGCTCTCGGGCACCGTAAAGGAAGTCCGGAACCAGTAATGACGGTCTTTGCCGTACCAGTGCATGGTTTTGGAATCAAAGTCAGAAAACGGAGCAGCATCTGCGTCCGCTTCTTCCGGCCGCAGCCAGAAGCCCTCCTTGATTTTCCAGCTTTCCAGCCGGAAGCTCTGGGGAATCCGGGCTTTTTTCAACTGAGCGGCAATGACTTCCGCCCGTTCTTTTGCAAACATCATGGTAAAGGGTCTCCTTAGAAAATTAAAAAGTAGGGGGCACTGCGCCATCCATAAAGAAAAACGGCGTTCCGCACAGGTCCCCCTGCCGGGCTTATCACCGCCCGGCAGGGGGACCGCCGAAACGCCGTTCTATCAGCAAAAAATAGGAATCAAAAAATTAGAGGGGATACTCCCGGATATAGTCCAGCAGGGTGTCCACCGTGGTGAAGGCCAGGCCCGTCACCGTGTCAGCGCAGCCATAGTAAATGGCGATGCGGCCGGTCTCTGCATCCGTCAGGGCCGCGCAGGGGAAGGTCACGTTAGGAACATCGCCCACGCACTCGTAGATCTCTTCCGGCCCAAGGATGTAGTTGCGGCTGCGGCCCTTCACCTTCCAGGGCTCGTCCAGATCCAGCAGGGCGGCGCCAATGCGGTATACGAAGCCGTTGCAGGTATTGATAACGCCGTGATAGATGAGCAGCCAGCCTTCATCGGTCTCAATGGGCACACAACCGGGGCCGATCTTCTTGGACTGCCAAGCGGACTCGTCGCCATTGATGATACCCATGACCCAGCGGTGCTTGCCCCAGTAGGTCAGGTCCGGGCTCTGGCTGCAGAAAATATCGCCGAAGGGGGTGTGGCCGGTGTCGGAAGGACGGGACAGCATCATGTAGCTGCCGTTGATCTTCCGGGGGAACAGCACGCCGTTGCGGTTGTAGGGCAGGAAGGCGTTTTCCATCTGATGGAAGGTCTTGAAGTCGGTGGTCCAGCCCATGCCGATGGTGGGGCCGTGAGCGCCGTTGCACCAGGTGATGAAGTACTTGTCATCCAGCTTCAGCACGCGGGGGTCATAGCGGTATTCCCGCTTGGTGACCTCCGGGTCGCCCTCAAACTTCACGGGCTCGTCATTGATGGTCCAATGGATGCCGTCCTTGGAGAAGCCAGGGAAAATATCCATGCTCACGGAACGGGAATCGCAGCGGAAGATGCCGGCAAAGCCATCCTCAAAGGGGACAACAGCGGAATTAAAAATGCTGTTGGCATTCTTCTGGTCGTGGCGATGGATAATGGGGTTCTCCGTGTACCTCCACACCGGGGCATTGAGGCCCTCGGGCTTGTCCTGCCAGGGGATGTTGGGCAGTGCGTTTCCAATGATTTTTGCCATGATAAATTTCTCCTTTCACTGCCTTTTGAAACCCAGCTCTTCTCTGCGAAGGCGCATTTCAGAAGGCGTCATATTAAAGTAGCTGCGAAAATGAGTATAGAAATAGTTGAGATTGGAATACCCAACTTCTTCTGCAATAACAGCGATTTTCTCATCGGTATACAGGATCATTTCCTGGGCCATATTCAACCGATAGAGCATCACATATTCGGAAAACTTCAGCCCCGTTTCCTTAATGAACAGCTGCCCCAAATAAGTGGAATTCATCCGCAGCCGGTCCGCAATGGATTTCAGGCTGATATTCTGGCGGTATTCCGCCCGGACCATGGCCAGCAGCTTATTGATCAGGGTAGGCATCTCTGAGGCCTTCCGGGAGATAATGGGGTCGGGCGTGTCGTCTTTTGGCGCCTGCCGGACGGTCCCGTGGAGCTTTTCCCGGATAATATGCTCCACTGCCTCCCGGAGCTTATCGGCCTGGACGGGCTTGAGAAGGTAATCCCAAGCGCCGCAGCGCAGGGCCTCGATAGCATAGCCGAATTCCCGGTGGCCGCTCATCATAATGCAGGCACAGTCCACGCCGGAATCCCGGATGCGTTTGACCAGATCCTGGCCGAATTCTTTTCCAATACAAACATCAATCAGCGCGATTTGGGGATGGGTATCCACAGCCCGCACCAGGGCATCGGAACAATTTGTAGCGGTTTCAATCCGCATCACACCATAGCTTTCCCAATCAATCAGAGCTTTCATCCCAATCAAAACATTGGGTTCATCATCAACTATTAACAGGGTATACAATCAGAAGCCTCCTTATTGGGAATATAAATGGAAATACAAGCCCCGCCTTCCGGATTATTCCGGGCCTCCATGGAAAAGCCCCTGCCATAATAATAGGCCAAGCGCATATACACATTGCGCAGTCCGATGGAATGGCCCGAATGGTCATCCCCGGAACGCATCCGCTCGTTAACGGCCTGCAGGTTTTCTTCCGGAATCCCGGCGCCGTTGTCCATTACGCGGATACGCCAGCCATTTCCCTCTGCCTCCCCGGTGACCACCAGCACATTATATTCGCTGTTCCGGTCAAAGCCGTGGGAGAAAAAGTTCTCCGCCAAGGGCTGGAGCCAAAATTTCAGGGTCTTTACCTTTAAAAGCTCCGGCTCAAAGGTCACCTGATACATAAAGCTATCCGGATAACGGAGCTGCATAATCTTCAGATATTTTTCCAACAGTTCTTTTTCCTCTGCAAAAAGAAGCTCACTCCCTTTTTGCACCATATCCCGATAAAGCCCGCCCAGCAGAGCGATGGACTCCGCTGTTTGAGGATTATGTTCCAAAAGGGCTTTAGCCCGGATGGCCTCCAAAGTATTATAAAGGAAATGGGGGTTGATCTGCTGTTCCAGGGCCCGCATGGCTGTTTCCTGCTGTTTAATCTTCATGCGGTATTCCATAAGGATATACTCGTCCAGGGCATGGCTCATGCTCTCCAGAGCAGTGGAAATCAAACCATATTCATCTTTTCCCTGGAACTTAGGACGGGGAAGGGCTTCCACCCCTTTGAAATCCCCCTTTTCCACCCGTTCGATAATCCCCAGCAGATATCCAAGGAAAACCGAATCATAATGGGTGTTCCAATAGATGAAGCTGATGACCGCCAAATCCAGCAGGGCCATGGCCGCTATCAGCATCCAAATCATGTTGGCGTTTACCGACAGCAGGGTCCACAAATCCACAGCCGTCACATAGGAAAACCGCTGCAAGGGCTCTTCCTGGACGCTGTAAAACACCCAGTTCCAGCCGTCAAAAAAGCTGCCCGAGGGCTGCTCCTGATTGGCTGCCTGCTGCAGCCAGCCGTCTCCGGCATGCTGGTCCTGGTATTGGCTGCCCCACAGGCGGCCTTGGGCGTCTATCACCCCATATTCCCCGATATAGGCGTGGCGGGTAGCAAACAGCTCATCGCCCTTTACCCAAAAGCTGACGGTGCCAATGACCTCTTCCAGCCGGGCGGAACGACGCACCGGATAATCGCCTAACAGCCAGCCATCCTGGATTTCTGCATCCATCGCCGTTCCATAAGCAATTTCCAGATTTCCCGCTTCATCCAGCCTCAGATGCTTGTCAGCGCCATCATAAGAAGTCACCACGGCATCGGTGACATATCCCTCCCTGCCGTTCAACAGGGTACGCAGGTAGGCCGGAAAGGACGCAATCTGTACCGAACTGTTCCGGCTGTTTTCCCCTCGGAGCTGGATATACCCTTGGGTATCCTGGGCCAGGAAAAACGCCGCCGTATCATCCATCAAAGGGCTGGAAGAATAAATCTCCCAGACAAAGTCTTCCGCACGCCCCTCTTCCCGCTGGACACGGCTCACAATGTCTTCAAAGGACCGCTGGGCCTCTCCGTGCTGGCTGTCCACCCAGCTATTTACAAAAAAGGAGAGGATCCCTATCAAAAGGATGATGCTAAACAGCAGCACCATGACTACTGCCAGGAAAAACCGTCTTCGATAAATCTGATACTGAAAAAAGCGGACGCGCATATGATTTCTCCTTTATTTACGGTACCAGCGCCCTGACATTGTACCTAATATTATACAACAAAACGTGGGATTTGCACAGCTTTTCCTTTGACTTTTTTCAGATCTCTATAACGCAAAGCTTTCGATGCAGACACACCATGCAGTATTGTATCGCGATACGCTGGATTTGTACAGCCTTTTTATGAAAAATTAATTTTGAAAAAATTCATCGATTTGTTTCTGGGCTTCCTGGATAATAGTCTGTAATCCAGCCGCCTCCAATTCCGCCAAACACTGCGGCACCAGCACGGCTGGGTCCACAGCGCCGGTTTGCATATCGGGCTTATAGTTCTCCCAAATCTGCACGCAGGCCGCCGTCTCCATTTCCACAGAGGTCATGTCCATGGAAAAGCCCATGCACACCCCTTCCATGGCTTTTTCGTTCTGGTCCAAAATTTCCTCCCACTGGGTGGAAGGCTCATTATCCATGAGGGTCAGGGAGAAAAAGGAGGCCTGGGAATATTTCGCGGAACCGTTTACCCAATCATCCCGGAGAAGATGCACCCTCGTCTCTGTTTCCCCGGTCCTCTCGTCCGCCACCTCTATATATTCAAAATGCGTGCCTTCCCGGCCATAAGCCAACATATCCCGAAGGGTCGTATCTGTGTTGGCCAGCTCCAAAAAGCGCAAAGCCTCCTCTGGGTGGGAAGAACTGGCCGAAATACAGTTCATGGAACCCTGTATCGTAGAGGAAGTGTAGAAGGGCCCATCAATGGGAGCGGTAATATCATATTGTTCCACCCCGTTTCCGGTGGCCCAGCCAATAGCTGCCGCCGGCCAACCCTGTCCGGAACCGAAAAACTGCCCCCGATAGGTCTCCTGAGAGGTATTCGCATCAGGATTGATAATGCCATCCTCATACCAGCTGTGGAGGAGCTCCAGCTTATGGAGAAAATCCTCCTGCTCCAGCACGCTGACCACTGTCCGGCTCTCGTCATCCAGCCGGACGCCAATGGCCTCTAACCCTGTGCACAAATTATCGTACTGATTGAGGATACCGTTCCAGGGATTGCCCCTCGTCAGGTATACAGGATAAAAATCCTCCCCTTCCCCGGCCTTGACCTTTCGGAAAATCGGGTCCAGGTCGTCCATGGTATGAACCGAAGCCACATCAATATCGTATTTCTCCACCAGCTCATGGTCAAAATACCAGAACTGGGTCAGGGAAGAATCCTTATAGGTGGGGACGCCGTAAATTTTACCATCTATCCGGGCGCCCTCCCAGAGGATCCCCGGCACAAAAGAATACAAGTCCGGCGTGACCTGGCCTACCAGCTCGGTGATATCCATAAAAGCCCCTTGGTTCACAAAGCGAGTGTAATAGGAATTGCTGGCAAACATAATATCAAAAGCATCCCCGCTGTTGACCATGGTTTGGAACTCCGTCTGATAATCATTCCAGCCAACAATATGCCATTGGAGCTCCACGCCGATTTTTTCCCGGAGATACTCGTTGATGGCGTCCACCCCTTCCTGGAAATTATCGGGAAGGGCTCCGCCAATACCATACCATTGGATGGTTGTCGCATCCTGTTCTTCCGGAAGCTCTTTCTGGGCCTCGCCGCCGCAGGACGAAAATAAGCTTATCAGCAGCAGCACAGACAGTACGGCGGCAATCGCCTTTTTGACAAACGGCATGAAACGCTTCCCCTCCTTTGCACTCATAATTTTAGCGAAACTCAGTAATTCTATTATACTCCATCCCTTGCGGATTTGTATAGTCCCTATAAAACGGAAATACCCAGGCCTTTTTAAGGGCCTGGGTAAAAGAAAGGAGGCAAAGCCCCATGGGACTTTGCCTCCTGAATTGCGTTTGATTAAACTATTTCCGTTAGGAAATTAGGCGAAGTACTCATCGATCTGACGCTGAGCCTCGTCGATAACTTCCTGCAGGCCAGCGGCATTCAGTTCTTCGAGCAGCTGGGGAACTCTCTCTTCGGGATCCACAGCACCAGTCAGCAGGTCAGCCTTGGCGCTCTGGCTCCAAACAGCGGAGCAAGCAGCGATCTGAGTCTGTACATTGGTGGGGTCAAAGGTGAAGCCCAAGCAGACGGATTCCTTCGCGTTCTCATTCTGAGACTTAATCTCATCATACTTCGTCTCAGCCTCATCGGTGGAACGAGTCAGAATGAAGTAGTTAGCCTGCGCATAGTTGGTGGGACCGGTAGTCCAGGTCTGACCCTCAACCTGCTCAACCAAATCTTCATCGTTGTAATCCCAGTCAACGCCCTTCTGGCCGAAGCGGAGCATATCGCGGAACTCGGTATCGGTGTTAGCCAGTTCCAGCATCTTCAGAGCAGCGTCAGCGTTAGCGGAGTTGGCAGAGATGGCATTCAGAGAACCCTGAATGGTAGAAGAGGTCAGGATGGTGTCACCATGCTGCACATAGATGTACTCATCAACGCCCTGGCTCTTAGCCTGGTTGGTTGCCTCAGACGGCCAGGACTGGCCGTTGCCGAAGAAGCACTGGGTATAGTTCTCACCGGAAACGTTAGCATCGGGATTGATGTAGCCAGCCTGATACCATTCATGCAGCAGGTTCAGGTTGTGCATAATGTCTTCCTGCTCCAGCACGCTGACAACCTTACGGCTCTCATCGTCCAGCTTGACGCCCAGCAGGCCGCCCATGCCGGTGCACAGGTCATCGTAATCATTCCAGAAGCCGTTCCAGGGGTTGCCCTGATTCAGCTTCACAGGATAGAAGTCGTCGCCTTCGCCTTCCTTGACGGTCTTGAAGATCTCGGTCAGGTCGTCCATGGTCTTTACGGACTGGACATCCAGGTTGTACTTATCCACATAAGCCTTGTCGTACCACCAGAACTGGGTCAGAGAAGAATCCTTATAGGTGGGGACAGAATAAATCTTGCCGCCAACCTTTACGCCTTCCCACAGGTTTTCCGGAATGGCTTTGTACATATCGGGAGTCACGGACTGCACCTTATCGGTGATGTCCAGGAAAGCGCCCTGATGGACATAACGGCTGTAGGTCTGGCTGTCGGTGAACATGATGTCGAACTTGTCGCCACCGTTGATCATGGTGTTGAAGCGGTCTCTGTAAGAGTTCCAGTTAGAGAGAACCAGGTTCAACTTTACGTTAATCTTGCCCTCTGCATAGTCGCTGAGAGCCTGTACAGCCTCAGCAAAGTTGCCGGGCTCATCGCCGCCGATGGTGTACCAGGATACGGTGGGAGCCTCACCGGTTTGGCTGGTGTTATCGCTGGTGTCAGAACTGGTGCTGTCGCCCGAAGTGCTGCCGGTATCTCCAGAGGAGCAGCCGCCCAGGACGCCCGCCGTCATGGCCATGGCCATGAGCAATGCGAGAATTCTTTTTGTTTTCATAATTTTTGCCTCCTAAAACCTAAAAATTGGTTTTTATTAAGTAGCCGGGAACCCCCGGCAGGGGTAACAAAATGTTGTAACGACACTTCTGATTATACTCCCTATTGTTCAAAAAAGCAAGAGGGAAATCAACCCTTTACAGCGCCAACCGTCAGACCGGAAATAAAGTACTTCTGGAAGAAGGGATATGCGCAGGCAATAGGCAGAACGATGATAACCACGATAGCCATACGAGCGGATTCCTGCGGCATTTCTGCAATCAAATCTGCCAGCGAACCGCCAACCGACGCTATTTGCTGAGCCAAAGCAGAAATATTATTGATGATATCCTGCAACAAAGCCTGCAGACTCTTCAAATCGCTCTGCGTGATGTACAGCAGGGACTGATACCAGTCATTCCAGTAGGCGAAAGCCAAAAACAGGCCAATGGTTGCCAGTACAGGCAGAGAGATGGGAAGTACAATCTTAAAGAAGATCGTGAACTGGCGAGCGCCATCGATTTTGGCAGACTCAATCAGGGAATCCGGAATGGTCTGCTTGAAGAAGGTACGGCAGATGATGACGTTGAAGGAAGTTACCAGCAAGGGGAAAATCAGGGCCCAAATGGTGTTGCGCAGCCCCAGCAGGTTGCCGGTGACAAAGTAAGTAGCTACCAAGCCGCCGTTAAACATCATGGGAATCACAACAATCCAGGTCAATACATTCTTCAGTTTGTAATTGGGACGGCTCATGACATAACCCATCAAAGTGGTAAGCAGGGTGCCCAGCACCGTGCCAACTACTGTTACAAAAAGGGAGACGCCCAAAGCTCTGAGAATCATGACCACCTGATCCTTCAGGAAGGTATAGCCTTCCACAGAGAACTCGGCGGGAATGAACTGATAACCATATTCCCTGATAGAATCCTCCGAGGACAGGGAAATCGCAACGACCAGCAAAAGCGGGATGATGCAAGTCAACGAGAGGATGATAAAAATCAGGTTAAACAAAATATTGGTTGGCTTCTTGATTCGGTTAAACTTATCAAGGCCGTCCAATGCGACTTTTTCTTTTTTAGCCATAACGCTTCCTCTCCCTTCTTTAAATCATGGCGCTTTCGGGATCGATCTTGCGGACGATACCGTTTGCGACCAAAATGGTGATACAGCCAGCCACAGACTGGATGAACGCAGCAGCAGAGGACATACCAGTGGTGCCCAGCTTCAGCATTCTGTACACATACACATCCAAAGTGGTGGTGATGCCGGTAATGGAGTTGGAATCGCGGGTTACCTGAAAGAACAGGCCGAAATCGGAATAGAAGATACGGCCAACGTTCATAATGAACATCATGATGATAACCGACTTCAACATGGGAAGGGTAATACTTCTGACCTGCTGCCAGATAGTAGCGCCATCAATAATAGCAGCTTCATACAGGGAGCGGTCAATGCCGGTAACAGTAGCCAGATACACGACCATGTTGTATCCCAAGACTTTCCAGGTGTTCAGGAATGTCAACAGGAACGGCCAAATTTCCGGTTTCATATACCATTGCTGCGGATTGTCCGCAAAGAACATGTTGTTGATCAGGCCATTATCATAACACAGGAACGCCCATACCAAAGCGCTGATAACAACCCAGGACAGGAAGTAGGGCATGAACATGCAGGTCTGATAGACCTTGGCCAGACGCTTGCCGTGGAGCATGGAAACCATCAGGGTGCAGATAACCGGGAGAACGATATTGAGGATAATGAACACAATATTATAGAGAATCGTGTTGCGCAGATATCCCCAAATCGCACCGGTACGGAACAGAACAGCAAAGTTGTCCCATCCGCACCAAGGGCTATTAATCATGTTGCTGATAAACGAGCCACTAATCTGCCAAGACTTAAAGGCGATGATGATACCGAACATCGGCAAGAACAGGAACAGGATGTACCAAATTGTGGTTGGAAGAGCTAGAATGGAAAGTTCGGTGTCGTCGCGGTCCCAACGCTTATGTATACGGACCTCGCCGGTCGAACTGCTCTTCTTAGACATATGCATTTCCCCCTCTTTAAAAAATTTAAAATCTCAAGAGTTAAACAGGCCCTGAACTCGCCGGCAAGCCAGTCGTTCCCTTATTCCCGACCCTTTATACAAAATCCATGGTCTGTTTATCCTTACCCTTATTATAAATGCTGTGCCGCAATTTCAACATATCAATTTCGTTAGATAAGCTCCTAAAAACGTTAGGTGTTCGCATCGAAAATTACAACAATATTTTATGCAAAATATACAATTAGCGGGAAATCATGAATTTTTTAAAAACACAGCTTCTCAATTTCCAATCATTTTTAGCATTCGGAATTGAAAAAAATCCCAGTTGAAAAATAGGAAATTTCCCGATAGCGTTCTCTCTTTTTTGTGCCTTTTTTCTTTTGCATTGTCCATTCATACAAAACCGAAATGCATTCTCTCATCCATCTGGCAGTTTTTTGGCTCCCACACTGGGAATCTCCATTCCTGCCTATTTGTAACATAATTGTAAAGCGGCTGTTTGGGACGCCTTTACAATTCCTTGGTCAAAATGACGGAGGCATTATTTGGCCTCACATCCGCTTCCTGCGAACTAATATTAAGGTCGCGATCCCCATGACCGCCGCTAACAAAACAATAATCGCAATGGCGATGAGCATTCCGCTGTTATCCCCTGTCAATACCGGCTCTTGAAAGCTCTGGGCGGCGGCAGGAATAACCAATCCCACAGCAAAGATAACAGCGGCCGCTATTTTTACAAAGTATCTTTTTCGGTTTTTCCACATCATATCCGTTCATCCTTTCTGCAAGCCGTAGGGGCATCCCATTCTTCCCAAACGCCCTGCTCTTCCGTTCTTTTCTTCTTTTATTAAATCACAATGCGTTCCGGGTTTCCATATCAAAAAGCATATATTACAGTATAACGAGATTAGCTTTTCAAAAATTTTTATTGTTTACAAAAATAAGAGCCTGTGCCATAGGAGTTATTGGCACAGGCCGGACAAAGATACATGATTAAATTTTTCGGTGTTTCTTGGATCAATCCCACGCTGGCAGCCAGAGCGCGGTTGAGCCGGCGGATATGCTGTTCCTCCAGACGTCCGATGTATGTTTCCGCCGCCTTTTATCAATAGCATTGGGCATACTGCCTCATCATTTCAGAGATCCATTGTTCCACCGCTGTCCTCTCCTTCCGCTAAAATTTCTTTTTCACAACAAGTGCAATTTATAAAATTGGTAATTTTGGTGGAAGGACCGGGAAGCATGAAGGAAACAGCGTTTTTCATATGGCTTCTTCTAATGATAATTACTTCCTTGCTTCCGCCGCCTTGTTGATGCAGGTGATGGCGTTCAGGCTGCGGGGATAGCCGATATAGGGCAGGCACTGGGAAACGACTTTCACAAGAAACTCCTTATCGTTTCCTAAATTCATATTGCCGCCTGCATGGGCAATCAGCTGCGGTTCACAGCCGCCCTGTGCTGCCAGAAAGCAGAAGGTGATCATCTCCCGCTGAGCCAAATCAAGACCAGTGCGGGTATAATAATCCCCAAAGCAGTTGGCTGCCAGCCACCGGTTGATGTGGCCGTTTTTCCAGGCTTCCTTCATACCTTCTCCGAAAATATCCACCTGCGCCTGAATTCCCTTTTCCAGGCGGTTCTCCATGGTGGTGGTCGCCTGTCCTTCCAAAGGCAGCTTTACGCCGCGTTCTGCCAAAATCTCGTTGGTGGCATCCAGAAAAGGCTTTACCCGGCCAATACCCAAATAATCCACTGCCTGATAAACCACCTCTTTGGCCATAACCGGTGAAACCCCTGCGTCAAGGGCACGGGGCAATTCCAGCTTAAATTCATCCACGCCCTGGCATCCCAGCAGGGTAGCCAGAATCGCCATATGGCGGGTCACTTCGTCAAGCTGCCGTCCCTCTTCATTGGGAACTTCCTCAAAAGCAAAATGTTCAAATCGCTCTGCAAATTCCGGATCAGTGGTTCGATAGTTCATGATAAATTCCTCCTTATATCTGTTCGATTTTTTGGTTGCCAGTGGACCATACATGCTGCTGTTTGGCGGCAGCGGGCGTGTTCTGTGCCATCACTCCTACCAGCTTATGAGGAATATAGGGTTCTTCCAGATAAGCGCACTCTTCCGGCGTCAGGGCAAGCTCTGTAGCTTTGGCCGCCCCTTCGATATGATGCAGTTTGGTAGCTCCTACCACGGGGGACGTTACTTTGGTGAGCAGCCATGCCAAAGAAATCTCGGTCATGGATACGCCCCGTTTTTCCGCCAACTCCGCCACCCTGTTGATAATGGCTGCATCCTGTTCTGCGGTAGCGTCATACTTGAATTTGGCATAGCTATCCTCTTCCAAACGCTTGGAGGTTTCCCCTGGATGCTTGGAGAGCCGTCCGCCTGCTAAAGCGCTGTATGGGGTCATGGCGATGTTATCCTCCGCACAGAGCTTTGCCATCTCCCGTTCCTCCTCCCGGAAGATCAGGTTATAATGCCCCTGAATGGAGACGAACTTCCGAAAGCCCTCTTCCTCCGCCAGGGCGTTGGCCTTGGCCAGCTGATAGGCAAAGCAGTTGGAGATGCCGATATACCGTACCTTGCCCGCTTTCACCATGTGATCGAGCCCTTCCATAATGTCGTAGAGAGGCGTCTCATAATCCCACATATGATAGATATACAGGTCAATATAATCGAGTCCCAGATTCTTCGGGCTGGTGTTCACCATCTGCTCAATGTGCTGCTGGCCTGTCACCCCAGCAGTGATTTCATCCGGGGTGCGAGGGAGGAATTTGGTAGCTACCACCACATCCTCCCGCTTGGCAAAATCCCGGAGCGCCCGGCCCAGGTACTGTTCGCTGGTGCCGCTCTGGTAGCCGATAGCGGTATCAAAGAAGTTGACCCCCAGCTCCAGCCCATGCTTGATAATCTCCCGGGAATGCTCCTCGTCCAGGGTCCAGCTATGCTGGCCGTTTCCAGCATCACCGAACCCCATACATCCCATACAGATGCGGGAAACCTTTAATTCCGAATTGCCGAGTTTTGTGTATTGCATAATCGTATTCCTCCTTTTCCAGTACGTTTATTTCTCCATTTTTCACGTCGTAGTCTCGTTCATGACTCTTAACTTTCTATTCATAGGACTATCCGGCGCATATTCCAGTTTTTCGATTGGAAGGAAGTCTGCCGCTTTTTTCAAGCTGCCATTCCAAAACACATTGTCATGAAGCCCTGGACAGTTGTCCCATGTCACATCATATCCAAGCTCCAGAAGCAGATTCTTAAATCCAGATTTGCTTGATACAAAGATAACTTTTTCATTGGAAGCCTCCTTTTTTATAGGCTCTTTTTCCTGAACATTTCCGCAGCAGTACGGAAACATAATAAGCGAGGAAAATGAAAGTGCCCATCATCGCAAAATAGTCCAGATAGAAAAGCGGAATCGATTCGCCAAAATCTAGGAATACAAACTGTGTTTGTAACAGCATATAAGTAAGTAGATCGCGCTGAATAAACACAATCAAGCCGTAAATTGCGATTCCAGCCCCCAAAACGGGCAGCAGGATCTTGCGTACACGGGATGGATGTTTCAGATGCAGCGCTTTTTTTGTCAGCCCCAGGAACATACCCCAGTGCAGCCCCAAGTGCAGCGCCATCAGAACAAAACCCCAATGGGATGCGGCCATATGCAACAGGCGTGCAAAGGACATACCACCATGGATATTTAGGAAGCTGAAAACATGGTTAGAGAGCATAATGCCGCTGACCATAAGCCCGATCATTGCGAGGAATACCAGCAAATCCACAATCAATTGGAAGATTCGGGAGGGAGTATATCTGCCTTTAAAAAGGGATTTGTACCAATCCCCGTTCAAAATGTGATGCAGAATGAACAGCAGAAACATTCCAGCTCCTACCCATTCATGAACTACATCTCCCCAGAACTGGTACCCCATTAAAAAGAGCAGATCCAATGTCATCAAGGTATCCACAACAATTTTAAAGGCAGCTTTTGGTTTCATTGGTTCCCCTCCTTTCATTTTGCGTTAGGTTAAGTTCAGTCCGCCGATCCATGCAGCAATTTCTTCTGATGACCCATCTACACGGCTTCCTGACACATGAAGACCTTCCAGAATGTTTGCACCCGGCGCGCTGTCAGGCAATTTATCCAGGCTGCGTCCAAATCCGCTTCCGCCGCTGGTACAGAAGGGAACAAGGGTTTTCCCTTCCCAGTCATAAGCTTCCAGAAAAGAGTAGATGAGCATGGGGGCGTCGCTCCCCCAGTCGGGGTATCCCACAAATACCACATCATAACTATCCCAGTTTTCTACCTGGGAAGCCAGCTCCGGTCGGGCATTATTTGCCTGTTCCTGCTGGGCGACATCCAAAAGGGTGTTATAATCATCGGTGTACGGGGTAGCTGGTTCAATTTCAAATAAATCGCCGCCCGTTTCAGTTTGAATCATCTGTGCCATTTGCTCCGTGTTGCCCGACCAGGAAAAATACGCAATGAGTGTTCCGCCGGTTTCTTCCGTAGGTTCTGCTGATTCTTCCGGCGTTTCGGAATTGGAAGGAGCTTCTGATTCAGAAGGCGTTTGGGAGGATGGTTCAGAAGTACCTCCCTCACTTGAGGTTGCCCCGCCGCCGCTGCACGCCGCGAGAGAAAATACCAGTGTCATGGATAATAAAAGTGACAATATTTTTTTCATATCAGTCATTCCTCTCTTTTTTTGAAAGAGCAGTGGTTTCGCTGCTCTGATCGATTTGTGATTTGAGTGGGGGATTCCACTTTTTAATCTGACAGGGATTCCCGCAAGCGATGGCGTTGTCTGGAATCGATTCTGTTACCACGCTTCCTGCGCCGATGACCACATTATCTCCAATGGTAACACCGGGAAGGATAATGCTTCCTCCGCCAATCCATGTGAATTTGCCGATCTTTACAGGAGCAGTATAAGTTTTTACTGCAGCTATACCATCCGGTTCCAACCAAAAACGCTCTGCACCGTCTAAGGCATGGATCGCGGTATAGATTTTGACATCCGGACCAATCATGGTGCTTTCCTCAATGATAATCGGTGCGGTGTCTAACAAGGTACAGTGCATATTGATAAAGCTGTTATCTGCAAGATGAATGTTATATCCGTAGTCCACATAGAGCGGTTGATTTACACGGGCATTTTTCCCAAACCGCCCCAGCAGTTCAGACAACACCCGGTTGCGTTCTTCGATGTCTTCCGCAGGCAAACCGTTATAGGTTCGCATCAGATTCTTTGCCCGATTCTGCTGTTTCCTCAGCTCCGGGTCCCGAGCATCGTAAATTTGTCCGCTCTGCTTCTTCTCCAATTCGGTCATTCCATGAACTCCTTTATAGGTCTTGTTCTAATTATCAGTATACTGAACTTCAGTTATCACGTAAAATACTTATAATTTATTATTATCCATTCGATTTTCGTATGGATTTTTATATAAAAACAGGAGCCGGAATCCTGTTTCAAATTTGGAAATCCCGTGCTCCTGTTTCTTACTTCCCTGTGCATGAATACAACCAGCAAGAGGGATTGTATAATTAGCTTCAACCTATCTTTCTACCATGCTCTCCTGCAAAGAACGCTGCACCGCAAATGTGCGAGTTCATCCACTTAAAACGTAACAGCGGCAGCTCAGAAGGACAAGATAAACTGGATTCGGTTTGGCCATATCCTGACAAATCAGGACATCCCCTTCAAAAGAAAAACCGTTCACAAAGGCCGTCATGGAATCGAAAAATGAAGGGGAAAATGCCCTCTAAAACACCCCGATTTCGGCTCGCAGTTGCCCCATTTTTTAATCATAACGGGGTCAAAAAGGGCCTGTTGCCCCATTATTAATCAAGAAAAACCGGGTCAGGC
>CALWVH010000030.1 GCA_944384915.1 uncultured Clostridia bacterium
CGTGTCTCGATCACGTTGCCGCAAGCACACGTAATGGTCGTCTTCACGTACTTGGGGTGCATATTCTCCTGCATCTTTGTCACCTCTTTCAGCCGAGCTACAACATTAACAAATGGATTTTACCACAACCTACTGAGAATTGCAAGTATTATTTTAGTAAATCCTGATTTTTCCTGCTGTTTTTTTGCGCTTTTCTTTTATCGGCTGGTATAATCCACATATTCTTCCAAACACATTTGGAGCTGGCGCATCCGGCCAGCTGCCTGCGTCCCTACATAGCGCACCCGAGTGGGGTCAAATTCTTTTCCGGTATAGGCGCTCTTACTCTCCGGATACCGGATCACAAAGCCATATTCTATACAGTGACGGGAGAGCCATCGGTACTGGGCTGTATCCTCAAAGTTGCCCTCTTCCCCTTCTGCTGCCAGCTGCACCGTCATCCCTGTCTGGGCGTCGTCGCAGCCTCCCCGCGCAACCGTTTTTTCCGCAGTCTGCTCCGCCATCACCTGGGAATATCCTTTTTCTTCTTTCAGCTTTTCCACTTCCTGCTGGAACAAAGCCTCCTGATCCTCAGTGCTTACATAGCCAGCGGTTACCTTCATAGGGACTCCCTGCTCCTCTGCTGCCTTCAACATAGCTTCCAAAGCAGGAAGTATCCGCTCGTCCATCTGCACGCCTTCATATTCTGTCAACTGAGGCTCCTGCCCCTCCTGCAAGGGGTTTTCTCCATTCACCAGCTTCAGGTTAAAATCGTTGCCATAAATAGGCAATATCTCCTCCTCAGAGGAAGTCTGGGAGGTATCTCCTTGGCTGGTTTCTTCTTTTCCTTCATATGGAACCATGATCTGCTCCCATGTAAACCATGCCCCGACAGCCGCCACACAAAGAATTAACACGCCTACCAAAAGCCGAATTCTTCCCAGCCTGCGCACCCGGCGTTCTTCATATCCGCTGGGTTTTGCCTTTACGATCCTTTCTCCATTTCTTTTTTTACGCTTCATTTCAGCACCTGACCTGTTCTTCTCCTTGCATTTTGTCTGAAAAAATCGATCTCTTTTATTGTAACGGCATTCCCGGCAAAATTCAACACTTTTCCCCTTGTTTCCAGGTTTTTTAAATGGGAAAGATATCTCCGCTAAACTTCTGCTTCAGCAACATTCATTGCATTTATATGGGAAATCCGGTATAATAGAATCATATCCATTTCAAAACATTTTCCTTTGTACAATACTAATTAGAATGGAGCTGTGAACCAATGAGAAAGACCAAAATCATCTGTACCCTGGGCCCCGCTACCGATAAAGGAGACGTCCTGCGTAAACTCATGCAATCTGGTGTGGATGTTGTTCGCCTGAATTTCTCCCATCAATCCCATGCGGAACAAAAGGTCCGCGCCGATAAAGTAAAGGCTCTGCGGGAAGAGTTGGATCTTCCTGTGGCTCTCCTGCTGGATACCAAAGGTCCAGAGATTCGTTTGAAGGAATTTGATCCTCCCAAGGTTACCCTGAACGCCGGCAGTCAATTTACCCTTACCACGCGGGATGTCATAGGTAACGAAAGCATCGCCTCCATTACCTTTAAGGGCTTACCCCAGGATGTGAGCATCGGTTCCCGCATTCTTATCGACGACGGCCTGATTGAATTGAAAGTAGAATCCTGCACCGAAACAGATATCATCTGCCGAGTGGTCAACGGCGGCGTTGTATCTGCCCGCAAAGGTATCAATGTTCCCGGCGTACAGCTTTCTCTGCCCTTTATCAGCGAACAGGATCGGGAAGATATCGCCTTTGCTGTACAGGAAGATTTTGACTTCATTGCCGCCTCCTTCACCCGCAGCGCCGACGATATCCTGGAAATGCGCACCCTGTTGGAAAGCCTCAATAATCATGATATCCGCATTATTGCCAAGATTGAAAATATAGACGGTGTGGAAAATATCGACGAGATCATCAACGTGGCCGACGGTATCATGGTGGCCCGCGGCGATCTGGGCGTGGAGATTCCTCTGGAGGAGATTCCTGTCATCCAAAAGCAGCTCATCCGCAAAGCCTATCTGGCCGGCAAGCAGGTCATCACTGCCACCCAGATGCTGGATTCTATGATGAAGAACCCTCGCCCCACCCGTGCAGAATCCACCGACGTAGCTAACGCCATTTATGACGGCACCAGTGCTATTATGCTTTCCGGCGAAACTGCCGCTGGCGATTATCCCATCGAAGCTCTGAAAACTATGATCCGCATTGCCGTCCGCACAGAGGAAGACATTGATTATAAAGCCCGGTTTGAAAAGCGCGGGCCGCTGGAGCAGCCTAATGTCACCGCAGCTATCTCCCACGCCACCTGCACCACCGCTCACGACTTGGGAGCCCGAGCAATTATTACGGTTTCTAAATCCGGACGCACCGCCCGGATGATCTCTCGCTTCCGTCCGGAATGCCCCATTATCAGCGGCACCACCGAACCCAAGGTCTGCCGTCAGATGAACCTTTCCTGGGGCGTACAGCCTATTATGGTGGAGGAGCAGAACAATACTGACGAACTGTTCGACCATGTGGTAAGCGTAGCCAGTGCTGCCGGCCTGGTAGATAACGGCGACATCGTGGTCATCACCACCGGTGTACCTCTGGGTGTTTCTGGTACTACCAACCTCTTAAAGGTACAGTTGGTTGGCGATGTGCGGGTATCCGGCGTAGGTGTTACCAAGGGTACCGTTACTGGCAACCTGTGTGTCTGCAAGGATGAAGAACAGGCTGTTAAAGAATTCCGTGATGGTGACATTCTGGTTATTCCCTATACCACTAACGATATTCTGCCACAGATGCGCCGTGCCTCTGCTATCATTACTGAAAAAGAGGGAATCAATTCTCATGCGGCTATTGTGGGTCTTGCTCTGGATAAGCCGGTAATCGTGGGAGCGGAATATGCCACCTCCCTGCTGAAGAGCGGTACTACTGTTACCGTAGATGCTACCAAGGGCGTAGTTTCTGGTGGTCGTAATAAGAAAGTATAATTCCTATCCTATAAAAAAGCCTCAAACGCTGTTGCGTTTGAGGCTTTTTTGCGCGCTCTTTTGTAATGTAAAATGAAAAATTATATCTTTAAGGTAGTCCACTTGCCCTGCTGAAAACGGATACGGGTTAAAATAAACCGCATAAGCTGGTCAAAGGCCAGACCGATCCACGCGCCAAACAGTCCCAGCCCCAACGGGTAACAGAACAGCCATCCGGAGCCGGGACGAATCAAAGCTACACTAATAAGGGAAACTAAAGCGGTGTAGCGGGTATCCCCTGCACCCCGCAGACAGCCAGAGTACACCACCTGGGAGATTTGCAGGAAAATCACCACAGAAAGAATACGCATAATCATCTGGCCATAATCTAAGATGGCGGTTTCATTGGAGAACCAGGAGAAAATTCCTCGCCCTCCCAGCACAAAGATCACGCACAGGATTGCGGCAAACAACAGCCCCAGCCTCTGGCAAATACTGCCGTAGATCTTGGCCATATCCTGTCGCTTTGCCCCCAGACTTTGGCCTACCAGGGTTACCGCTGCCACCGAAAGTCCATCACCAAAGGAAAAGGAGATACTCATCATATTCATCCCTACCTGATGGGCAGCAAAGGCTGTGGTGCCCAGATTTGCCACCAAGATGGAATAGGTAAGGAAGCCGATACGCAGGAAGATCTGCTCCGCCAAAGTGCTGGAACCGATATTGGCAATGGCCCCCATCGTGCGTTTATCAAACCGAAAGCGGCCCCGCATCTGCCATATAGACAAAAACCGGTCGGGATGAAACAGGGAGCGGATACTCATGGCGCAGGCTACTACTGTTCCCAACACAGTGGCAATAGCAGCCCCTTCCACCCCCAGCCGAGGGAATCCCAGATTACCTCCAATAAGCAGGTAATTAAAAAGTATATTCACCCCGTTGGAGATCAAATTGGTGCGCATGGCAATTTTGGTATTGCCTGCACCCCGCTGGGCTGCGTTAATAACCATAGAGAGGGTATTGAACACCATACCTCCCATAATAATCATAAAGTAATTCCGGGCCGGCTCATGGGTATCTTCTGCGGAACCGGAAAGATGGATAATGGGATCAGCAAACATTACGCATACTGTACTTACCACCACTGTAAGCCCCAAGGTGATGAGGACTGCCTGGGTCAACACCCGGTTAGCGCTCTCCTGATCGTGCTCTCCCCGCCGTCTGGCCACAATGGCGGATACTGCCACATTAAGAGAGAGGAAAATCGCCAACCCCACAAACTTAGGCTGGGTAGTCAGCCCCACTGCCGCAATGGCATAGGAACCCATAGAACTCACCATGATGGTATCAATCATTCCCACCAGGCTTACCAGAAAGGATTCCACAATAGAGGGCCAAGCAATCTCCAAAGTCCGTCGGAGAATACTCCTATTGGAAGGAATCTCGCCTGATATAGGGGTGTTTTTTAGAACTTTCATTGGATCAAATACACGCAAAAAATCTCCCTACCCTTCTGTTTATACGATTCAATTAGCAAAATCAATTTCCTTCTACCTTCTCTTGCTTTTTATACATTACAGTATACATGAAAATCTCCTATATTTCCAGTCCCCTAAATTTTCGTATATTATATATATTATATATTACAGAATTGAAAGACAGGAATCCCTTCCATTTCAGCAGCAAGTTTGCTATAATAGAACACATCAACAAATTTTCAGGAGGCTCTCCTATTATGGTGATCCGCAAAGAAACACAGTCCGATTACGCGCAAGTATACACTTTGGTAAAAGCTGCTTTTGCACAGGCCGATCATGCAGATGGCAATGAGCAGGATTTGGTGGTACTTTTGCGCAAAAGTCCGGCTTTTCTGCCCCAATTGTCATTGGTAGCAGAGGAAGCGGGCAAAATCGTGGGGCATATTCTCTTTACTCAGGTTCAGATTGGGGAAAGCACCCAAGTCGCATTGGCTCCTCTGGCAGTACTGCCGGAATATCAGAGGCAGGGAATTGGAACCGCTTTAATCGAAGAAGGCCATCACATTGCTGCCTCTTTAGGCTATGGGTATTCCATTGTGTTAGGCAGTAGTGCTTATTATCCTCGAATGGGCTATGTGCCGGCAGATACGCTAGGAATCTCTTGCCCCTTTTCGGGAGTCCCGCGGGAAAATTTTATGGCTTGCCGGCTTCAGACAGAAGTCCCATCGATCCATGGCGTGGTTCAATATGCACAAGCATTTTTTCAGGTATAAAATGGGAATCTCTGAAAAAGTGGATAAAAAGGTCTGAACCTGCACACAAATGCTATGCGCCTAAGAGAATTTACAAATTAGCCGTTGTAAGTTTTCTTTCTTTATTATAGAATGATAGGCGCACAAAGTATTGCCCGTCCAACAAATGACCTGTGACCCTTGGGGTCCTGTTGAAAAGGAGTATAACGAACATTTATGAGTTCCGTTAAACAAACCATTCGGAAGAACCTTTTTGGTATCATCACCATTTCTGTTTCCGCGGTCGTCCTGGTGGGCTTCCTCTTTTTTTCTGATAGTATCAATTCTATTCGCAACCTGCCAGACGGTCTTTCTTGGAACTGGCTAATTTTAGGTGTAGGTTTAGCCGGTCTCACATGGCTTCTGGAGGGAATGGCCCTCAACCTCATCTGTAAAGTGGTATACCCCCAGTGGCGGTTCCGCTATTCTTTCTGTATCGGTATGCTGGGAGTGCTGTACAGTGCATTGACCCCCTGCTCTACCGGCGGTCAGCCCATGCAGATCTATTCCATGCGAAAACTGGGGATGGATACCGGCGCAGCTGGCTCTATTATTGCTGTAAAAACTCTGATTTATCAAATCGTTATGGTGTTGTATGCCCTTTTTATGGTAGTACTTCGCCTTCCCTTCTTCCAAAAAAATGTGAGTGATTTTTCTTTTCTCACTATTATCGGTTTGATATGCAACAGTACCTTTATTGCACTGGTGCTCCTGTTCTGTATCAGCCAAAAAATCACTGACAAACTCATTGCTGGCGGTGTAAGGCTGCTTCACAAGCTCCATCTTTGCCGTAAGCCTGAAGAACGCTATCTGAAAATTCACAGCCAGCTCTCTGTTTTTCATGGCAGCACCCGGCTTATTGGCCGTTCCCTGCGGATGTATATCACAGTGACCCTTATCACGGTGGCCCAAATCGGCGTAGGATGCATGATCCCCTACTGCATCTATCGTGGTTTCGGCTTCCATCAAGTGGATCTTCTTACCATTATGGCAGCCCAGGCCTATGTTTCTATGGTAAGCGCTTTTGTGCCGCTTCCCGGTGCTTCGGGCGGTGCAGAAGGAAGCTTTATGATCTTCTTTACTATGTTCTTTACCGGCGGTACTGTGATCCCTGCTATGGTAATCTGGCGAGTGCTCACTTATTACATCAACCTACCCGTAGGCTGTATCTGTGCCCACTTTGCCAACAACCGCCTTCCCGCCCTGAAGCTACCCTCTAAAAAAGGTGCTACTGCGGAAGAAATTGCTAACGGCTATCTTCCAGCTGACGAGGGAATTCCCACCGATGATATGATCGATTAAATAAAAAATCAGCCGCATTCTCCTCTGGTTCGACCATTAGGAGAATGCGGCTTTTTATTTTGTTATTCGGTTGGAGTATCGTAGCGCCCCAGTTCCAGAGCACGTTTAAGGAAATAGCAGTAGGTATCATAATTCACCGTCACCGGAATAGAATGGTCGCTGTGAATCATGTAGTTGTATCCCTGTTTTACTACTGGAATTTTGGCTTCCAATTCCTTATCAATGATATCCCGATCATTGGAATACAGCGTACGTACATCAATACCGCCCATAAAGCAGATCTTGTCGCCATAGAGCTTATGCAGCTTTAAAAGATCCATGCCTGCCTTGATTTCGATAACCTGTAAGCAGTCAATACCTGCTTCGATCATATGGGGCAAAAGAGGCTCAATAAATCCGCAAGAGTGCATAATAACGGGCAAATTGTGGCTTTTAGCATAGCCGATGGTATATTTATGAGCAGGCTGAATCAGCTCGCAGTACATTTCTGGAGACATAAAGGGGCTGCCCTTATATCCCATATCTTCATAATACCAGATACCGTCAGGATATCCCTCTGCTTCAAACAGAATCTTTTGCAGTTCCACAGTGAGATGCGCATAGGTCTGGGCCATATCTGCCACCCACTCGGGGTCCAGCACCATTCCCATAAGCATATTTTCGTGTCCACACATGGGGTGCATACATTCAAACACATTGATGCCGCTCCATACAAAGAAACGTCCGGCATCGGCGGCCTCTTTTTTGGCTTTACGGTATGCTTCAAAATTGATACGACGCGGGTCAGGAGTGAGCAAGGGCTTGATCTTTTCCCAGCCCTCCCGATCTTTTACCCGAAAGTCCACATGCTCGGGAGTTGTGTCGTGGAATTTGTGACGGCGGAGTACTGCGCCGTTTCCATCTAGAAAAGTAATGGTATCCTCTGTTTCAGCCACTACTTGGGGTTCAAAATCTAGGTCTGCTACCAGATTAAAAGGCCAGCATTCCTGCATATCATATTGGAAATGGTCCTCAAAGGATTCATCTTCCCGCAGATATCCTGCTTCCTCCCAAGCCTTATGAGTATCGTTCCAGAAGTGTTCATATACGCCCACCCGATCTACCGGCTCATGCCGAAGCAGACGCTGCATCCGTTCTTTACCTGTCATGTTCTTCGCCTCTCCTTCTGTGAGGATGATTTTGGCTATAGTATATACCTGTTTTTCAGGAAAGGGTAGCATGAAACTGCCAGGGATAGGACAAAACTCCTTTTATTTTTCTGTTAAACTCCGATACGCAGAAGGGGACATTCCCGTCTGTTGCCGGAAAATCCGGGAAAAATACACATGGTCGGGATATCCGCACAAAGCCCCTACCTCTCCTACTGGTGTACGAGTAAAACACAGCAGATTTTTAGCCTGTTCTATACGTAGAGAAGCCACAAATTGGCCAGGAGTCTGTCCCGTTTCCTCCAAAAAGCGCCGATGAAAACAAGAGCGGCTCATGCCGGAATCCTCAATGAGATTTTCTACGGATACCGGTTCTGCAAAGTGTTCCCGGATAAACCGCACTGCCTGTCGGATCATAGCCGTGTTTCCAACTACCTGTTGGCTTTCTGTTTCTCGAAACAGTTCGGCAAAAAGAAAGTATAGGCTAGAACGCACCTGGAAAGCAGCTAAATCGCTGGTAGAATTTTGGTTTTGTAGGATACTCTCAAACAATCCGGCAATTAGTTCCTTTTTGTTGGGAACAAACCGGTTAGGCAAGCCATCCAGCAGAGGGTTCTGATAGGCCTCCTGGGATTCTTCCGGATTTCCAAAAAGAAAGTTACGGCTACGGCTGAAATTTCCCGTCATATCCACCAACAGGATATAACATTCATATGGTGGTACTCCCTGCACAACTTGACCGGGTTTACGGATATTCATTTCCCCAGCAGAAAAAGGAATCATCTCCCCATCCACTATGATACCGCCATCAGAACGGAGATAATATTCCAATTCATATTCATAAACTGTTCGGGACGCATAGGTGGAAGCCGAGGTGGCATATCCATCAAAACGGCTACACCGCAGCAGGGTGGGGGTGAGAAAAGGGGTGGGAAGAATCATAGGTTCATCTCCTGTTTGATATAAGTCCAAAATCAAGAATGATCTTTCCGGCTTTTAATTCGCTCAGCCGCTTGCGAGACTCGTTCCTGGGCCTCCAACAGCAACTCCCGGAAGCCTTCTGGATGCCGGAAAGATTTCATCCTGGGAAACGCCTTGGAAAGCCGCCAGTAGAGTTTTTGCACCCGACGAATGTGCTTTTGCCGGCGTTCCTGCTGAGAAGCAGTGCGATACTGTTCTCGCAGAGCACTCAACCCTTCCAGCCCCATTTCCCTTCTGCCCGCGGCACGAGTGATCTCGACCAAAGCGCGGATAGTCATCACTGCATCCCCGATAAATCCTACTGCTAGCAACAGTAATCCCAACAGCAACAGCTTCTCTGGCAAAATGGCAAGGAACCCTACCACATGAGGGTGGATTACCTCTACCATCAATACGGACATGACTCCAAACAACAGGGAATTCCGTAGGCAGATTCGGCCGTGAAGGTTCCATCGCCGGTGGGAATAATCCCACAAGCTCAAATGAAAGACCTTTTCCAGTATTAGGCTGGTGAGATATTCTAGAGCGCTGGTGCCAACCATACTGGCCACAAAAAGCAGGAGCAAATGATCCCGCAAACCGGAAAAGAGCAAGAGGATCATGGTCGCCCCAAATCCATAGATAGGACAAAATGGTCCGGATAGGAACCCCCGATTGATAAACTTTCTAGCTGCTAGGGAGCAGAATACCGTCTCGCACACCCAGCCCACAAAGCTGTAAATTAAAAAAATTGAAAATTGAAGAAGAATGGATCGCATTCTATCGATGTCCTTTCGAAACACAAAGAAAGATCTTTGTAAATTTTACAATAAATTCCCCATTAGTTTGTGAAAGCAAAGAAGCTATGATATAATGAGGTAATAAGGGATCACAATTTACACGGAATGGGGAGCTATAATGAAATGTGAAAATCTATTGCTGGTATCAGATATTGATGGTACCCTCATTGATTCCGAATACCAAATTCCCCGGCGCAACCGGGAAGCAATCCAAAGATTTATGGAGCAGGGCGGAGGATTCTCTATTGCCACTGGGCGCTCCTGGGAATCTGTGGAGAAATGCCTAAAGGGACTGCGAGTCAACCGGCCCTGTGTGCTGGCCAACGGCGGACTTCTCTATGATATGGAACGCCATCAACCAGTAAGCGTACAGGCACTTCCTCCTGAGGCGATGGAATATGCCCAACTTTTCCTTACACGATTTCCACAGGCTGGAGTAGAGGTGTTTACCAATACAGATGTATGGGTCCTTCGGGAAAATGACATTACCCGATCTCATATGTACCATGAAGGACTCCATTTTCGCACTGGTACCATTGAGGATATCCAGGAACCATGGTGTAAAGTGCTGGTCGCCATGCGGGAACAGGAAGAGCTTATAACTTACACCCGCCAAATGGATACCAAAGGTGTACGTTTTGTGGCATCCTCTGACCGCTACTGGGAAATGCTCCCAGAAGGGGCTGATAAAGGCAGCGGTATTCGCAGACTGGCTGAGCTATATGGTTATCCCATGAACAGAGTAGCAGCAATCGGAGATTATTACAACGACCTGGAAATGCTGCAAACAGCGGGGATCACGGCAGTTCCCCAAAATGCGCCGGAAGAATTAAAGAAGTATGCAGACCTGGTGGTCTGTCACTGCTGTGACGGCGCTGTGGCGGATTTTGTCGAATTCCTCGAATCCTTATGATGAAGTCTGACAAGGAGAGAGAAAGAAAAGAACCAAGCTCCGATATAAAAACCGATGCTGACAAGGAACGCGAAATTTTTGTACAGATGTGTATCCTCATCGGACTTGCCTGTGTGCTCTGTGCAGGGATGATTTTCTACCAGCTTTTTTGGGATACTCCCATCATAATCTATAATAATTCCCAAATTCAGACACAGTCTGAAGAAAGCGCCGTTGCTCTCCCTTCTTCCGCACCTCAGGAAAAGATTGATCTTAACACTGCCACTGCGGAGGAATTGGAAAGTCTCCCAGGAATCGGGGAGGTAAAAGCCCAAGCGATTGTGGAATATCGGGAACAGTATGGTCCCTTTACTTCTATTGAAGAAATTAAAAACGTGAAAGGAATTGGAGAAAAAACTTTTGAAGCTATCCAAGACCTTATCATAGTGAAACAGGAAACCTCTTGAACTTTTATTGTATCATCTTTTTATGCAGAAGAAGTGAAGAGAATGCAAACAACATGACTTCTTTTGGAGAATTTCTCTCCCTGCTTTTTCTCATCACAAAAAGTACCTTTCCGAATTATATCCGGAAAGGTACTTTTTTGATTCAGGCAGAAAATCAAAGTTTAATGTGATTTTGAACCTTTTAGAGTCAATAATAAAATCGGATGAACTTAATGTTGTAAAAGTCACAGGCCAACAGGTCATCCGTTTCCGATTCATTGAGCAGGATATAGTTGGCTCCTACTCCTACCAATATTCCCATGCGGTCGGTCATAGTGTTAGTGCCTATGAGAAAATCCACTTTTACCTTTTTGCCAATCTGGGTGCGGAGAAAACCATTGAGGTATTGGAGACTCTCCTGGGTCACAGCCATAGGGCGGTCCATAGGAACACCAGTAACAGAGGGGGTAGAAAGTGTCCCCGTAACTTCTGGAAGAGCAGAAAATCCCAGATCCGCCGGGGCAGAACAACCGGTACCGCCCGGACAACCATTGGTAGATACCGGGGCTTGCGGTTGGGTGTATACAGCACTGTATCCGGTATTGGGATACATAAAAGATCCTCCTTTCTATCAGGTATCGCGATATTTTTCAGTTGGAGCATAAAAGCAGTGATTATTGACACGGGTATAGTAAGCGCCAATGCCTCCTGGCGGAAAATATGGTGGACACACTGGCTGGTACGGGTTTTGAAAAAAAAGCGAATTTCCCACCGAAGAAGCCGTATTCCCAGAAAGGGCCCAATCTGCAATGGCATAATGAATCTCTTCGGGGTCCATATTATAGACATTTTGGGGATTGTAGCCTCCGCCTACAGAAGTCTTCATACAGGTAAACTGCCCCGGCTGTTGGATAATGTTCCGCACATTGCCGCCATTGCTTACCCTGGAAAACTCTCCATATTCTACATAGGTGCGGTTCATTACCACCGAGGCCACAGCCCGCATCCCGTCATCGCCTTCCCCGCCTGCTTCGCACTTGATGAGCCTTGCTAGCAGTTCCCTGTCGGTAAAGGGCATGAAGATCCCCCCTTTCCTTCCAAAATATGCCTGCAAAGGAAAATAGGTGTATATTTCCAGCAGTTTAGGGACAGGATGAAAAAGAAGGGAGAGGAAATAATGAATCGGATTTATTTATGCGGGAAACAGGAGGATATTTGCTTGACCCTCCGGCTCAAAAAAGCCCTGGAACACTATGGGACTGTGCGGTATCGAGGCATTACTTCCGGTAACGGACATCACTGTTTTCTTCTGGAAGAGGGAGAGACCTGGCCTGACTCCTATAGAGAGAGGGGAATTCTACTTTTAAAAAACAGCTTTTCCTCCGGAAAAGGAACCATCCCGCGCAAAGGGTGGACAGCAGTCCTTCGCTCTGACCATACAGCGGCTATCCAGGCTCTTCAGGGTACTGGTATCCCCGCCGTTACCTGCGGCAGCGCATCCCGGGACTCCCTGAGTCTTTCCAGCTGGGATTTTCCCCAAGGCGCAGTAAGCCTTTTGCGGGGTATGGCTTCTTTAGAAGGAGAAACACTAGAACCGGGAGAAATCCCTGTGGTCATGGAAGGTCCCTGTCTGCGAGAGTGGATGCCTCTTCTTTGTGGCGTATTGCTTCTATGTGGTGTTCCTTATACTCGGGGATACCGACTTTAAATTTGAAAAAATTGGCAGTTATAATCCCGGCATAGTCGCAAACAATAGGAAAGCAAACGCAAGAACCAATCTTTCAAAAAAACAATCTATGAAAATGAGGAGTGTATTCGATTATGTCTAACAAGAATGTTGTTCCCGAGGCCCGCGAAGCTATGAACCGTTTTAAGATGGAAGCTGCCAACGAAGTAGGCGTGAACCTGAAGCAGGGCTACAACGGTGAACTGACCTCCAAGCAGGCCGGCTCTGTGGGCGGCCAGATGGTCAAGAAGATGATCAAGCAGTACGAGGAAAGCATGAAATAAGGATTCCCCTTAATCGGTTTCCTTTCAGCTGACCTGTCACCATAGAAAGCCCCCCAGACGGGGAGCCCGAAAACTTTTGGGTAACACAGGCCAAAAAAGGCCCCCTCTGATGCAGGAACACAAACCGCATCAGAGGGGGCCTCTGGTTATTTTTATGCCTTCCAGGATTTTCCCACCCTGGAAGGCATTTTTTAAATGGGAAGATTACAATCCTTCCACCTGCGCCAACGCATCATTTTTCTCTGCATGGCCGGAATAAGTGGGCACCAATTCATGGATCAGCTCCATCATATGCACATTATCCACACCAGCACATTGCCGCAACTCTTGGAGCTCTTGCAGGAAAGTCTCCTCATTAAAGGGGATAGGATTGCCAATATAAATCAGCTCATGCTGCGTTTTTTCGCATTTGCCTTCCGAATCCAGCAGCAGCTCTTCATACAGCTTCTCTCCAGGACGCAGGCCAATATATTCGATCTTGATATCCACATCGGGCTCCAATCCAGAAAGCCGGATCATATTTCTGGCCAGATCCAGGATCTTTACCGGTTCTCCCATATCCAGCACAAAAATCTCTCCGCCCTTAGCCATACCGCCGGCCTGAATCACCAGACGCGCCGCTTCTGGAATGGTCATAAAATAGCGGATAATATCCGGGTGAGTAATGGTCACGGGACCTCCGGAAGCAATCTGCTTCTTAAACAGAGGAATCACGCTGCCATTACTGCCCAGCACATTACCAAACCGTACCGCAACATATTCCGTATGGGCGCTGCGGCGACTGTAGTACTGGATAATTAACTCACAGATTCGCTTAGTAGCTCCCATCACATTGGTGGGATTTACCGCCTTATCGGTGGAAATCAACACCATACGTTTTGTACCGAATTCATCTGCGGCCTGGGCTACATTCAAAGTACCAAACACATTATTCTTTACTGCTTCTCCAGGGCTTAATTCCATTAGAGGAACATGCTTATGGGCCGCAGCATGGAATACTACATCTGGCTTAAACACACGGAACACATGATCCACTCGGGCTTTGTCCCGGACAGAACCAATGAGCACTTCCAGATTCAGGTTCTTATAGCGCATCAAAAGCTCGTTTTGCAGATCATAGGCGTTGTTCTCATAGATATCAAAGATAATGAGACGTTTGGGCTTAAACAGCGCAATCTGCCGGCATAGCTCGGAACCGATAGAGCCGCCTCCTCCGGTAACCAATACAGTTTTCCCGGCAAGATAACCGCTGATCTCTTCTACATTCAGCTTTACTTCATCCCGGCCCAAAAGGTCCAGAATCTCCACATCGCGAATAGAGTAAGAGGTATTTTCTCCCTCCTCCATCATTTCATATAGAGAAGGAACGGTTTTCATCTGACAGCCGGTTTTGGCGCAGATGCTCATGATCTTCTGTTTTTCACTATTTTTGACAGAAGGTATGGCAAAAACGATCTGATCCACATTATACCGAACCACCATACGCGGGATGCTCTCTCGGCCTCCCACTACCTTAACGCCGTGTATCCGAATACCACGCTTGCTTCTGTCATCATCAATGGCACATACCGGGATAGAACGGCTTTCCGGGGCATTCTGCATCTCCTTAATGACCATAGAGCCCATTTCCCCGGCACCGATTACCATGACCCGATTTTTTTCCTCATTGGAAATGCCTTGAAGCCCTTTCCGCTTGGCTTTGTGGACCATACGGTACATTAAGCGGGTACCACCGATGAGCACCAAAGCCAGCAGCCAGCCGCCAAGATATACACTATTGGGGAATCTTCGGTTTGCACCCAAAAGCGAGTATCCCATCATGGTCACCAAAACACAGGCGGTAGTAACCCCTAGGATAAGGCGTACCATTTCATCCACACTGGCAAACTGCCACATAGTTCGGTAGAAACGGAACAGAGCAAACACGATTACGCATACTGCCAACGACCAGGGGATAATGGTGTGGAAAGCCGCCCAATACTGCACGCGGCTCCATGGCGGCTCGCTTTTATCGGAAATACGGATAAACAGTGTAATATAATAGCTGATATATACACAAAAGATGTCCAGAAGAACCTGCGGAAGGACGTAAAAAAGCGATGGTTTTTTCTTATTCTTCATAGCATAGATCTTCCGCCTGCCAATTTTGGCAGATTCAGAAGGGCCCCGCCTCCTTTTCACAATGTACCGGTGCAGCCAAAGCTATAAAGCCTCTCCCGGCGCTACTCTTCCCGGCCATTCCTAATAAAAAAGCCCTGCTCATTCCGCTGAACAAGCAGGGCCCGATTCAACTTATTACGCGGAAGGAATTATTCCTCGCAGCCACAGCCGCAGCCGCACTCGTCAGCATCTTCTGTAATGCTGTCCAGGTCAAACTCCAGCTTTTCGCCGCAGTTGGGGCAATCAATGCCGCCTTCGGCAATAATGTCTTCCGACAGGCAGATGGTCTCATTGCAGGATGGGCAGGTCACTTCATAATAGAAGCCATCCTCATCCTCAAAATCATCGTCCTCGTCGTCATCGTCATCGCAATCACAGCCGCAGTCGCAATCGCAGCCGCCGCCATAATATTCTTCTTCCAGATCGCCCAGGTCGGCATCCACCTCATCCAGCTGGTCGGCCATATCCTGATAGCCCTCTTCCAACTCTGTAAGGCTGGCAGCCATATCGTCCAGCAGCTCTACCACTGCCTCCAGAACCTTAACCTCTTTTTTGTTTTGATCCAGGTCCAGGCCCTCCATAAGGCCGCGGATATAGGCGACTTTTTCTGTCATTTTCATTGTGATTTACCTCCCTTTCTAAAAACTATCCTCACAAACAAGCTGATAAAATTCTTATGCGCGCTCCATATACTCGCCGGTGCGGGTATCGATGCGGATCATTTCGCCTTCGTCAATGAACAGCGGAACCTTGATCTCTGCGCCGGTCTCCAGGGTAGCAGGCTTGGTAGCGTTGGTAGCAGTATCGCCCTTAAAGCCGGGATCAGTCTTGGTAACCTGCAGTTCCACAAAGTTCGGGGGCTCCACGCCGAATACATTGCCCTTATAGGACAGTACCTTGCACTCCATATTCTCCTTCACAAACTTGAAGTTATCCCCCAGAATGGACTCGCTGATGGGGATCTGCTCAAAGCTCTCCATATCCATGAAGTAGTACAGGCCGCCATCCTCATACAGATACTGCATATCTTTTCTCTCGATAAAAGCAGTGGGGAACTTATCGTTGGGGTTAAAGGTCTTTTCTGTCACGGCACCGGAGATCACATTGCGGATCTTGGTACGGACAAAAGCAGCGCCTTTACCGGGTTTTACGTGCTGGAACTCGATAATAGAATAGACGTTGCCGTCCATTTCAAAGGTGACGCCATTTCTGAAATCGCCTGCTGTAATCATAAAACAGTCCTCCAAAATAAAATTTACTACTCATTAGTTTATAATATTTCCAGCTCTTTTTCAAGCATATTCTTACCCAAAACGCAAGAATCCTGCTTGTTTCCAGAAAAAAACTGACAAAAAATCATTTCATCAGATTTTTCAGAGCCGCCAGAGCCAGGAAATAGCTGTACTTACCAAATCCACTGATCTGTCCGGCACATACCGAGCCAATTACAGTGGTATGCCGGAAATCCTCCCGGGCATGGACATTGCTCATATGAGTCTCAATAAAGGGGATTTTCACCGAAGCAATAGCATCCCGCAGGGAATAGCTGTAATGGGTAAGGGCACCCGCATTGAGCACCACACCGTCATACTGTTCTCGGGCTTCGTGGATTTTATCGATAAGAGCGCCCTCCCAGTTAGACTGGTACACATCACAAACATACCCCAGCTTATCCGCTTCCTCCCGGATTTGCTTCTCGATACTCTCCGCGGATTCGTCGCCATAGACTCCTTTTTCCCGGATACCTACCAAGTTCAAATTGGGGCCTAACAGCACTAGGACTCGTTTCTTACTCATTTTTTCCTAACCTCTCTTCCTTCTGCGCCATTTTTCTGCGCACCGGCACTTCCCATTTCCGGCGGACGCGGAAGGAAAACGCCTCCTGCTGGGTAATAGGGTCCAGCAAAATAGACTGCATCCCACACAGGTTAGCCCCCAGCACATCCGTAAAGACCTGGTCGCCTACAATCACACATTCCCGGGGCTTAATCCCCAGCCGCCTTGCCGCCCGCAGATATCCCACCGGCAGAGGTTTTGCCGCAAAAGTGAGGAAAGGCAGGCCGTATTTCTCTGCAAAAGGAGCCACACGGTCTTTGGTATTATTGGAAAGGATTATCAACCGGAACCCTTGACGAACCAGTCCTGCCGCCCACTCCACCGAGCCAGGGTAGGGTGTCTGAGAACCATGAGCAGAAAGAGTATCGTCTACATCCAGCAGCACAGCACGAACCTTCATTTTTTTCAGTAACTCCGGCGAAATGTCCGTAATGCGGTGTAACATCCTTGTTGGGTAGCGAAGTGCCATGTTTCCTCCTGTTATCTGCGTTTTCAAAACAAAAAAGCGGGCTTTCAGCCCGCTTTTTCATTCATCTCATCTGAACAAGATCATCGATCAGCGAAATTTGCGCTTACGAGCTGCTTCAGACTTCTTCTTGCGCTTTACAGAAGGCTTCTCGTAAGCCTCTCTCTTGCGAACTTCAGCGATCACTCCGGAGCGTGCACACTGCTTCTTAAAGCGTCTGAGAGCACTGTCAAGAGACTCATTGTCCTTAATTCTGATTTCAGCCATTTATTTCCCTCCCATCCGCCCAACTGGCAGGGGTATCAGTAATCATAAATAATCACAAAGGTTATTATACTGATTTCCTCTGATTCTGTCAAGGGTTTCTCCTGAAAAACTGCAAAAAAACCATTTTCGCTTCTCTTTTTTTCATCTGTTTTTTCTTTGCAATCAATTTTTTCTTTTTTTCGCAAAAATTCTAAAAAAGGTATTGACATTCTGCTTTTTCAATGGTAATATAATACTCGCGCTGTGAAACACACGCTTCGTAAGGACATAGGGGCATAGCTCAGTTGGTAGAGCAGCGGTCTCCAAAACCGCGTGCCGAGGGTTCGAGCCCTTCTGCCCCTGCCAGATGGCCCGGTAGTTCAGTTGGTTAGAACGCCAGCCTGTCACGCTGGAGGTCGACGGTTCGAGCCCGTTCCGGGTCGCCATTATGCTGCTATGGCTCAGTAGGCAGAGCACATCCTTGGTAAGGATGA
>CALWVH010000031.1 GCA_944384915.1 uncultured Clostridia bacterium
CTGGAAGTCAATCGTGAAGCTCTGGAAGGCAAGATCGTTGCTGTTCCCGCTCGTGAGGATATTGATCTTGAAGTTGACGAAACGCTCATCGTTGAGTTGTACTCCAAGTAATCCCATCAGCACAGAAGACTGGCTGACGGAACGGCGGGCAGGGGCGTCCCGGTTCGCCATCGAGTGAAGGAGGTTCGCAAATGATCGAGATTGAAAAGCCCAGAATCGAAACGGAAGAATTATCCAACAACGGAACTTACGGCCGCTTCGTGGTGGAGCCTCTGGAAAGAGGCTTTGGCACCACTTTGGGCAACAGCCTGCGCCGCGTGCTGCTTTCCTGCCTGCCGGGTGTTGCCGTAAAGTCCATTAAGATCGACGGCGTTGTGCATGAATTTTCCACCATCCCCGGTGTGAAAGAGGATGTCACAGAGATCGTGCTCAATATCAAGGGTTTGACCGCCAAGCTGCACTGCGACGGCCCCAAAACGGTGGAGATCTGCGCCGAGGGTCCGTGTGAGGTTACGGCTGACTCTATCAAGTGCGACAGCGAGGTTGAGATCCTGAATCCTGAAATGCATATCGCCACATTGGGCGAGGGTGCAAAGCTGTATATGGAGCTGACCCTGGATAAGGGCCGCGGCTATGTCAGCGGAGAGCGCAATAAGCAGAACATGCCTGCCGGCGTGATCGGCGAGCTGCCGGTTGACTCCATTTACACCCCTGTCCTGAAGGTGAACTTCAATGTGGAGAGCACCCGCGTAGGTCAGAGCATCGACTTTGACAAACTGATGCTGGAGGTTTGGACCAATGGCGTCATCAGCGCACAGGAAGCTGTTTCCCTGGCTGCAAAAGTCCTTACCGAACACCTGAATCTGTTTGTTGACCTGTCCGACAAGGGCAGCAGCACCGAGATCATGGTGGAGAAGGACGACAAGGGCAAGGAAAAGGTACTGGAAATGACCATTGAAGAGCTGGATCTCTCGGTTCGCTCCTTCAACTGTTTAAAGCGTGCCGGCATCAACACGGTGGAAGACCTCATCAACAAGTCTGAGGAAGACATGATGAAGGTTCGGAACCTGGGCCGCAAATCCCTTGAAGAAGTTGTGTGGAAGATGGCCTCTCTGGGCTTCAATCTGCGCAAGGATGAGGAATAAACGGCAGACCTGCCGGAACCCAATACTATTAACGTAAAAGGAGTGAAATTTCGATGCCCGGAACTAGAAAGCTCGGAAGAGACACTGCTCATAGAACCGCAATGCTGCGCGCCATGGTCACGTTCCTGCTGGAGAACGGCAAGATCGAGACTACCGCTACTCGCGCTAAGGAAGTTCGCGCGCTGACGGAAAAGATGATCACCATTGCCAAGGAGAACAATGTGCACAACCAGAGACTGGTCAACGGTTTCGTGACCAAGGAAGCGGTTGCTCACAAGCTGTTCACCGAGATCGCTCCCAAATATGCGGAGCGTAACGGCGGCTATACCCGCATCACCAAGCTGGGACCCCGCCGCGGCGATGCTGCTGAGATGGCTATTATCGAGCTGCTGTAATTTTACTGCATAAGCAAAGGACCTGTCCTCCAAAAGGAGAGCAGGTCCTTTTTGATTTTTGGCTAGCGCAGCAAAAAGGCAACGGGCAGAAGGTGCAAAGATCCTTTTGCCTGTTGCCTTTTGGAAACGGAACACAAAATTAAGCCATAAACTCCCGCAGTTCGCCTAGTTTTGCCGCTGCGTCCTGCACGCCCATGGAGTAAAGGTCCATTAGTTGGGCAGGGTCACGGCAAAAACCGCTGAGGGTAATGGGCTTGCTGGGACAGATCACAACAGCGTTCCCCTGTTTTTCTTCCCCAAAGCATTGGGCCCGCAGGGCATTATAGTGCTGTCCCCGATAGATCAGGGTGTCCCTAAAAGCGGGGTACTGCCAATACCGGGCGCGGATCATCGGCCGTGGAAATTCCGGCTTTTCCGACCGGTGGAAGGCGGCGTCCCGAGTGAGGACAATGACGTTCTTTCGGTTGCCGTCCTCCAAAGCACGGGGCAGGGGGATGGCTTCTCCTGGGCCGCCATCCAGCAGCTTTTTCCCGGCAAATCGGATGGGATGGGCCAGGAAGGGCTGGGCGGAAGAAGCCCGCACCGCCTCCATATTTTCTCCCAGCTCCTCTTTGGAGAAGTATACGATTTTCCCCGTCTCCAGGTCGGTGGCGCCGGCCTGGTAGCCTATGGGGTTGGAGAAAAATGCGTCATAGTCAAAGGGGAGAAGCTCATGGAACAGCTCCCCAAAAATAAAGTTGAAGCCGAACAGGGAACCGCCCCGCACCAGGTTTCCAAAGCTCACATACCGTTTATCTTGGATATACTGGGCGAAGATCTCCCGATTTCGCCCTATCTGCCCCGAAAGAAAGCTCAGGGCATTGCAGGCTCCTGCTGAGATTCCGTAAACTGTGGAGAAGGGAAAATTCTCCCGGGCCAGTACGTCCAGCACGCCGGCTGTATAGGCGCCGCGGATACCGCCACCCTCTAAAACCAGTCCTACTGGCATAGGTATCACTCCTCTTTTGCTTTCCTGTGTATTTAGTATACGGCCTTTTTGTAAAGACATCAAGAAAAAAGAGAAAAAATTAAAAAAAGTCTTGATTTTTCTTTCTGAATCAGGTATAATAGTCGAGCAGTCGTTGCATGGACGTTTAGCTCAGCTGGTAGAGCATTCGCTTGACGTGCGAAGGGTCAGCAGTTCAAGTCTGTTAACGTCCACCACTGTATAAAAATAGAGCTGATGGAATTTCATCAGCTCTATTTTTTTGTATTTGAGTATTGATTAAAAAACAGCGTTTAAATATAACAATTCCAAAATGTATATTAACTATACTATCATGTGCTGCATGATAGCTCAATGATCAGCATGATTAATCTGTTGCATAACGTTGGAACAGATTAACCAATTTCATTTGCTCACCGGATGTCCACAATCATTCAGCACACACTTGCTGATGATGTTGTGCTCCAATTCCTTAACTGCAAAAGACGGGAGGCTAAGATCTACTCCGCTACAGGAAGCAAGTTTTTGAGACTTTACTAGGGGTTTATGCAGCTACCGAATACTACTATCCTGAAAAAAGAGCTGGCGGACAATTTATGATGAAGAACTTCCTGAATCCTAATATTGTGGATGCCTTTATTACCGCCGGGCAAACAATGTACCACAGTACCCGCAATTATGCTACGGAAACCACAGATTATATTTGGGCTTCTCTTTACAGCGATGATGCACGTACCGGCAATATTATGATCAATAATGTGTTGGAGGCGCCTGAACAGGAAACAGAATTTATATACCTGTTAAGCAATACAAACGCTTATGTATCGCAGAACGATTTGCTGCAATTTGTAGATGAAGGTAATGAAAGGCCCCATACCGAAAAACAAAATCGGTATGGGGCCTTTGCCCTGTTTTCGGGAGACTTAACCAAACTGGGGGCAAAAATTTATGCCACCTACTATACCACCCGTAAGGATAGTGAGTGGGCGAGAGCAAACCCGGACGAGGTGCAGCAGTGTTATATCATGACTGGTTTTTATACCGCCACAGAAGATACACTGGAGATTTCGTGGATGAAGGGACTGGCAAAAGACTTGTCCCAGCTGAACCGGAAGGACTGCCAAAGCTTTGGGAGGAATGAAAATGGGAAAGGTATCGGAAAAAGCCATGCAGGAAGCCCTAAATGCCTGGAAGTTTGGAGGTGTTCGCCTTCCCGGCGTCGGAATGGCTGGCGCTTTTACTCATCCGGCCTTCCAGTTCCGCCAGGGAATGGTTTAAATGTGTAGTGGTTTCCCCATGCGGCTGCGTCCCTACGTCGATCACAGCATAAACCCCGGTTTTGCTGGTAAGATTACTGAGCCAGAACTCCCCGCTTTCTGCGGGATACTCATATACATGGATACAGCTGCAATAGCCTCCTTCTTGTTCTGTAAAAATAGACAAAAGGGATAAAGGATTAAAATAGTATAAAAAAACAAGGAGATAACAGCAACAATGCAGTACAACTTATAAATTTTTATTATATAAATCTAGTTAAGTAAAAGAAATAAATATCTAGTTTTTAATTGAATATTCGCTTATATTATGAAATATACATTAAAACGGTTTCATTTTTATTTCAGAAAAGTTCGTTAATAATATAACGAAATTTAAAAACCAGTACATACAAATTATTAAATAATGTCTTTTAATTAACAACATTTGCCACTATAAAAAGCAAGTTATGATATTTTTTTTATTTATTTTGTGAAAAAGTATTGACAAAAGAAACAAGCGTGATTATATTATAAACATAGAAAATAAGGTCGTATTACAAGTATATAACATATTCTTCCAGATAATTTATTGTAGGATTTACTCCAGTTGCTTATCTAGGTTATGATAAGCATGTTATTGAAATTGATGGACATGATGTAAATGTTTTGTTGGATGCATGTGAGGAAGCATACCACACTCCAGAAAAGCCCACTGTTATTATGGAAAACACGATTAAAGGAAAGGGCATTTTGTTTGCGGAAGGAAAATCTGCCTTCCATAATTTTTCTCTTATCAAAGAACAGTATGATATCGTATTGTCAGAAGTAGGGGATAGCTGTATTGTCGAAAAGCTAATAGATACTATATTTAAGAAGGGTATGTTAACCATACCTGTATTACAGGTATACATCCTTATGTTGGCGGTATTACAGGTAAACATCAATAGAAATTAACGTAATTTTATGGGAAAGACAATGCTTCACAAGAAATAACAGCTGAATGTGAAAAGAAGGGGGTGAAAATGTTAGATGCTCCGGTATCCGGTGGAGAGCCCAAAGCAATTGATGGTTCTCTTTCCATTATGGTAGGAGGTGACGAAGATCTATTCGAAAGCATAAA
>CALWVH010000032.1 GCA_944384915.1 uncultured Clostridia bacterium
ATTTTCTTCTGAGGAAATTACATCCATTTATGTTGCCTTACTACTAGTTTCCACCAATTTATTTGCCAAGGCTTTTTTATTTACCCCTGGTAGAACCAGGGGTTTTGTTAAGCCTAAAGGCAACAACAAAATGCGGACGAAGCCGAAGCTCCGTCCGCAGTAAATGCGATATAGAATTATTCGCCGTAGTAAGCCTTCAGGTACATCTCCTTGATCTCGCTCATGAGAGGATATCTCGGGTTTGCACCGGTGCACTGATCGTCGAATGCCTGCTCAACCATAGCATCCAGGTTGTCCAGGAAGTACTTCTCGTCAACACCATAATCCTTAATGGTCTTCTTGATGCCGACCTTAGCCTTCAGTTCTTCGATAGCAGCGATGAAGTTATCCAGCTTCTCTTCATTGGTCTTGCCCTTGATGCCAACAAAGTCAGCGCACTCGCAATACCGCTCCAGGGTATGCGGATAAGCATACTGCGGGAAGGTACCCATCTTGGGCGGCACAGGATTAGAGTTAAAGCGCATAACCAGAGTGATCAACAGAGCGTTGGCAACACCATGAGGCAGGTGATGGAAAGCACCCAGCTTATGAGCCATGGAGTGGCAAACACCCAAGAAGGCGTTAGCAAATGCCATACCAGCCATAGTGGAAGCGTTAGCCATCTTCTCTCTGGCAACCGGATCGTTAGGACCATTGTCATAAGCGCGAGGCAGGTACTCGAAGATGGTCTTCATGGCCTTCAGAGCGATACCGTCGGTGTAATCGGTAGCCATGATGGAAGCATAAGCCTCCAGAGCGTGGGTCAGAGCATCGATACCAGAAGCGGAAGTCAGGCCCTTAGGCATATTCATCATCAGGTCGGGATCTACGATAGCGATGTCAGGCAGCAGCTCGTAGTCGGCCAGAGGATACTTGATGCCGGTCTTCTCGTCGGTGATAACGGCGAAAGGAGTAACCTCGGAACCGGTACCAGCGGAAGTAGGAACAGCAATGAAAGTAGCCTTATCGCCCATATGCGGGAAGGTGTACACTCTCTTGCGGATATCCATGAAGCGCATAGCCATATCCATGAAGTCCACTTCGGGATGCTCGTACATCACCCACATGATCTTGCCGGCGTCCATTGCGGAACCGCCGCCCAGAGCGATGATACAGTCGGGCTGGAATGCGTTGATAGCAGCGGTGCCTTCCAGAGCGCTCTTCAGGTTCGGGTCGGGAGCAACATCATAGAAGGTGGTGTGCTTGATACCCATCTCGTCCAGCTTATCGGTAATGCACTTCGTATAGCCATTGTTGTACAGGAAGGAGTCGGTGACGATGAAGACCTTCTTCTTGTTCATAACAGTCTTCAGCTCGTCCAGAGCCACCGGCAGGCAGCCCTTCTTGAAGTATACCTTTTCAGGTGCCTTGAACCACAGCATATTTTCTCTCCTCTCGGCGACGGTCTTGATGTTCAGCAGATGCTTCACGCCGACGTTCTCGGAGACGGAGTTGCCGCCCCAGGAGCCGCAGCCCAGCGTCAGGGAAGGATTCAGCTTAAAGTTGTACAGATCGCCGATACCGCCCTGAGAAGAGGGGGTGTTGACCAGAATACGGCAGGTCTTCATGGTCTCGCCAAACTTTTCGATCTTGGCACGCTCGGTGACAGCGTTGCAGTACAGAGAAGAAGTATGGCCATAACCGCCATCGGCAACCAGCTGGCAAGCCTTGGCAACTGCATCCTCAAAGTCCTTAGCCTTATACATAGCCAGAACAGGAGACAGCTTCTCGTGTGCGAACTCTTCTTCGATATCTACGCTCTCTACTTCGCCGATGAGGATCTTGGTATCCACAGGAACCTCAACGCCAGCCAGCTTAGCAATGGTGTGAGCCTTCTGACCAACGATCTTGGCGTTTACAGAGCCGTTAATAATAATGGTCTTACGGACCTTCTCAGTCTCTTCGGGATTGAGGAAATAGCAACCGCGAGCTGCAAATTCCTTCTTCACAGCATCATACACGTTCTGATGAACGATAACAGACTGCTCGGAAGCGCAGATCATGCCGTTATCAAAGGTCTTGGAGTGAATGATGGAGTTAACAGCCACCACAATATCGGCGGTATCGTCGATAATAGCGGGGGTGTTACCGGCGCCAACGCCCAGGGCGGGTTTACCGGAAGAATAAGCGGCCTTCACCATGCCAGGGCCACCGGTAGCCAGAATGATGTCAGCAGTGTGCATCAGCTCGTTGGTCATCTCCAAGGAGGGGACGTCAATCCAGCCGATAATGCCCTTAGGAGCACCAGCTGCAACAGCGGCATCCAACACTACCTTTGCAGCAGCGATGGTGCACTTCTTAGCACGGGGATGGGGGCTGATAATAATACCATTGCGGGTCTTCAAGCAAATCAGGGTCTTGAAGATAGCGGTGGAAGTGGGGTTGGTGGTGGGGATAACAGCTGCCACAACACCGATAGGCTCGGCAACCTTGGTTACACCAAATGCCTTGTCCTCTTCTACCACGCCGCAAGTCTTGGTCTCTTTGTACTTGTTGTAAATGTACTCAGCTGCATAGTGGTTCTTAATGACCTTGTCTTCCACAACGCCCATGCCGGTCTCTTCTACGGCCATCTTTGCCAGCGGAATACGTGCCTGGTTGGCAGCGATTGCGGCAGCCTTAAAGATCTTGTCTACCTGCTCTTGGGTGTAGGTGGAAAAGATACGCTGGGCTTCTTTGACCTCTGCGATCTTGGCGATGAGAGCGTCAAGATTATCCACCAAACCGGTGGCAGGGGTTACAGGGGTTACTGCTTGCTCTTTTTTCTCCATTTGCCAGTCCTCCATTTTGTAAATAAACAATTTGAAAATAGATTGCTGTCATTGATTTGTTATTTTTTTAACAAGTCCATTATATCAATCCAGCCCTCTAAAGTCAACTCAGGTTTTTGACAATTTTTGTATCCCGATTTTCTTTTTTTGTATGAAGTTCATCCAAATACAAAAATAATGGCTTTTTCAACAAAAATCTAGAATAACATTTGTATCCAATTATCAGGAACTCGGAGCAAAATCTTTTTTCCCATCACCGTAAGAAGATAACCTGTATAGGGCAAAAGGCAGCTGAAAAACCAGCTGCCTCGATTCACCTCAAAGAAATTAACACTTATTCGTACTCTACCACGTCGACCCACTTCATGAGGAAATCATGCTCTTCAGGCTTTGCATCCGGCAGATGAGCTGCTGCTACGATGGGCAGCCACTGCTGTACATACTTCTTAGAAGTCTTAGTCTTGGCGCAGAAGAGATCCAAATATTTGTCAGCTATCTTGGGATCACGCAGGCTGAGGAGCAAATAGGTACGGCCTACATCGGCACTAGCGTTGCCCTGACGGGCTGCGATCCAATCCACTACATAGATGCCTTTTTCGTTATAAATAATATTCTCGGGGGTAAAATTGCCGTGGCAAAGTTTGGTGTGTTTGGGCATGCTCTCCAGACGAGTCAGGAGCTCATACTTCTTTACATCATCGATCTCCGTCAGGGAGTTGATCTGGCGGCTCATCTTATCCTTCAGCTTGCTCAGCTTCGGAACAGTCTTGGAATGGATCTCCAGCTGGATGTCCACCATATCGTTAAGATACTTATCCATATTATCGGGATCTTCCTTCATCAGATCTGCCAGGGTCTTGCCCTCAATAAGATCAATATGGATAGCCCAACGTCCATCAATGACGGACAATTCGTGGATAATCGGCACCCGAAGGCCGGTATCCTCCACGCGGGAATGGGTCAATGCTTCATAAAGAGGATTGGTCTTGCGTACGCCTTCCTTAAAAAGTTTGATGCAGGTATCGCCGTCTTTGTAGACATCCACCAGCTCACTGGAAGCGATCAAATTTTCTTTGCTGAATGTCATAATACAAACTCCTTTCATTGATGCACACGGAATAATTTCCCGATATGTTGTTATTGTGTATCTAGTGGATAATTCCTTTAATATCCATTCATATTATACAACTTTTTAAATAATTGTAAAGGGGTTTTTGTAAAAATAATTGTAAATATTTCTTTTCGCCAAATATAGGACAGCTTTTTGGATATCCTCTCCCCCGTTTTTCCACACCTTTAGCTTTCTTACCCAAAACCGCCTTTTCATTTCGTGCATTTTGATAGCCGCTGTTTTGGCTTGTGCAAAACAAAAGAGACCTATTTTCCAAACTATATGGAAACAGGTCTCTTTTCACTCATTTATTTGCTATAAGGAACGATCTCCACTTTCTCGATGATCACATCTTCTGTGGGCTTGTCGCTATCATCGGTATCCACTGCGGCAATGGCGTCTACCACGTCCATACCCTCGAACACCTGACCAAACACAGCATGACCACGCTGCGGATTAAAAGCGTTGTAAGCGCCATCCAAGGTGGGATTACCGCCATTTTCTTCGTACAGCTTCATATAAGCGTCTGTAATAAGGTCGGTATTGAGGAAAGTATAGCCGTAATAGCTTTGTACCGACTGCTTATCTTCGTCGCTCATACCTTTGAGCTGTTCATAATTGGTGACCATGGAATCCCACAGAGAGGAATCCACTGTCTCCGCCTGGTTAATAAAGAACTGGCTGCTGTTGGTGTTGCTGCCGGAATTGGCCATAGCCAGAGAACCCCGCAGGTTGACCAGATTTTTACTAAATTCATCCTCAAAGGACTCACCCCAGATGCTCTCGCCACCTGTGCCATCGCCGTTGGGATCACCACCCTGGATCATAAAGCCTTCAATGACCCGATGGAAGGTGAGACCGTCATAATAGCCCTCTTCTGCCAGCTTTTTGAAGTTGTACACCGTTTTAGGAGCAGCCTCGGGGAATAGCCGAATGCGAATCTCTCCCATGTTGGTGGTCATCACAGCAATCTCTTCTCCCTCTTCCGGTTCTTCCAGCTGGTAGCCCAGCTCGGTGCCCTCATCTGTACCTGCCGGGAACTTATCTTTGCTTACAATTTCTGTTTTTCCCTCGTCAGATGCCTGAGAAGTCTCCTCTCCTGCACTTTCATCCGCTGCGGTACCCTTATCTTCATCGGCAGTCGTAGTCAAAGTATTGACAGCAGGATTTTCCCCGGAACCGGAAGAAGACTGGCAGCCTGCAAAGGCTCCCAGCATCAGCACAGCCAAGACGGCTGCTAACATTTTTTTAGATGCTCTCATATGTGTTTCGTCCTTTCTGATTTTTGGATATATGGTTTATTGTACGGGAATTTTTTCAACTTCGCAAGCCTTTTTCCCAAGAAAGGCCATCATGTTTTGGAAAAAACCTGCATAGGATATAACCGGCAGGAAAAAAGGAGAAGGATTTCAACAGAAGGAACTGTAGGGAAAACCGTTTCCACAATGCCAAAGGTAAAATCAAATGGGAAAGGAATGATTTCGGTCATGAATTACTATCCGGAAGGCTGGCTTATCAATACCCCCGCCAACAAAGCGGCTACTGCCTCCCCCGGTGCGCTGCTGGAAGCCTGTAGGGAGGAACGCATCTTGGAAGCTCGGGCTATAATCTGCGACAGTGCCCACAATCTGATTGTAGACCTCCATGGAATACGGGGAATCATCCCCCGGGAAGAAGGGGCCATGGGAATCCGGGAGGGCACAGTGCGGGATATCGCCATTATTTCCCGGGTAAACCGCCCGGTCTGCTTTGTGGTCACTGATGTTTCCACTGACGACGCCGGGGGATTTATCGCTACCCTTTCCCGAAGGAGAGCACAGGAAAAATGTATGGAAGAGTATCTCTCCACTCTGGTTCCGGGAGACATCATTGATGCCCGGGTGACCCATCTGGAAACCTTCGGAGCCTTTGCCGATATCGGCTGCGGGGTGGTGGCTTTACTTCCCATTGATGCCATCTCTGTCTCCCGCATTGACCATCCCCGGGAACGCTTTACCGTAGGCATGGATATTCGGGCGGTGGTGCGCTCTTCGGAAAACCGACGGATTACCCTCTCCCACAAAGAACTGCTGGGCACCTGGGAAGAAAACGCCTCCGCCTTTGCCCCCGGTGAAACCGTGGCGGGAATTGTGCGCAGTGTGGAGCCCTATGGAGTCTTTGTGGAGCTGGCTCCCAACCTGGCAGGGTTGGCGGAGCCCCGGGAGGGAGTGACCCCCGGACAGCAGGCTAGCGTATTCATTAAGAGTATTGTACCCGGACGGATGAAAATCAAACTCATTATTATAGAAAATTTTGAATACGATTACCGTCCCGAACCACCGGCCTATTTTTTCACCGGCAAACATATGGATCATTTTCTCTATTCCCCGGCAGGCTGTGAAAAAAAGATCGAGTCTTTTTTCCCAGAGCCAGAAGAGTAGCGAGGATGACCCCGCAGACGATCCACGGGGAAGAGGCATCAAAATTCGAAGCTATCCCCCGCCAAGTAAAAGTTCCCGTCAACCTTTTCAAAAGATTGTAGCGAGAAGCCAAAAGACAGATACAAAGAATTTCTCCATAAACTTAAGGCCGCCCCTTTGTCCAAAGGGCGGCCTTTTCCATTTATACCACCTGAAACAGGTAGAATTTTAAGTAATCCGTTTCCGGTACATTCCACAAAATGGGGTGATCCGGCGCCTGCTGCCGAGCTTCGATCTGCCGCAGAGATACGCCGGCATCCATGGCCGCACTGCGCAGCATATTCCGGAACAACTTGTCCGTCATAAAGTGAGAGCAGGAGCAAGTGGCAAGATACCCGCCTCGAGGCAACAGCTTCATAGCCCGCAGGTTGATCTCCTTGTAGCCCCGAATGGCGTGATCCACTGTCTGACGGGATTTGGTAAAGGCAGGCGGGTCCAGGATAATATAGTCGAAATCTGCCCCCGGTTCCTCCATCAGCTGGGGCAAAAGATCGAACACATTGGCCTGCCGGAAACTCATGGTGCCCGCTAGGCCGTTTTGCTCCGCATTATGCCGAGCCATCTCCACCGCATCAGCAGAAACGTCTACAGCACACACATGTTGGGCTCCTGCTTTGGCGGCATTGAGGGCAAAAGAACCGGTATGGGTAAAGCAATCCAGCACTCTACGTCCCGGGGCCAGCCTTGCCGCCGCCTGCCGGTTATATTTCTGATCCAGGAAGAAACCGGTCTTTTGGCCATTTTCAAAGTCCACCGCATACCGGATGCCGTTTTCCACAATCTCGGTGCAGGTGCTTTCAGGCTGCGGGACCCCTTCCAGCGGGAAAAAGCCCTTGCCCTCCTCCAGCCCTTCTAGCCGGCGAATGGCTACATCATTGCGCTCATAAATGCCCCGAATATTCTCCCCATCCTCTCGGAGAATTTGATACAGGAGAGGGAATAACATCTCTTTTCGCTGCTCGATGCCCAGAGAAAGAGTCTGGGTCACCAGAATATCGTGGAACCGGTCTACCGTTAATCCTGGGAATTGATCGGCCTCTCCAAAAATTAACCGGCAGCAGTCCTTATCCTCACCCATAACGGTTTTCCGGTATTCCCAGGCATACCGCAGGCGTCTGGCAAAAAACGCCTGATCAAAAGTATCGTTGGCATTGTTGGAGATAACTCGCACCCGAATCTTGGAATGATGGTTATAAAATCCAGTGCCCAGATAACGACCCTTACTGCTAAATACATCTACCAAGTCTCCATCGTGAAGCCGCTCTTCTCCCAAAATACCGGTGATCTCTGCGTCGTATACCCATGGATGTCCGCCCCGGAGACTGATCTCCCCTTTTTTCGTGATCTGTACTCCGGGATATTTTCTCTCTGTCTTCAAAAACAGCGCTCCTTTATCATCAAAATCTTCCCGTTTTACTGGGAAATGCGGGCTTTCAGCTTGCGGATCTGTGCATCCAAAAGCTGCCGGAAAGTATCGTTGGTGTGGCGTACCCCCCGGGCGTCAGTATAGCGTACCGGCTTATAATACCGGGAAGCCTTCTGGTTTTCCAGATATTGCAGCGCCTCCTGG
>CALWVH010000033.1 GCA_944384915.1 uncultured Clostridia bacterium
TGCTCTTCTGCGGGAACTGCGGAACACCGTACCGCAGAACAACATGGGCAAAGAACGGCAAGAAAAAAATCGTTTGGCGCTGCATCAGCCGATTGGATTACGGCACGAAATACTGCAAAAACTCACCTTCAATAGAAGAAGGGGTTCTGCAGAATGCGGTCGCTGCTGCTATCACCCGTAAAGCGCAAACAGAGGGTGCGAATATTCAGCGTATCAGGGGACACATTGAAATGTACCTGAACAGAAAAGATAATTCAGATCTTGCAGAAAAACAGAAACGGTTAACGGCACTGAAACAAAGGATTGATGAGTTGACCAGCATGGACAGCGAATCTGCTCAGAACGGAGATTTTGACGAACTGTTCGAAAGTCTGTTCACAGAGATGTACGCCATACAAGACGAACTTGAAGATGCGAAAAAGACAAACGCGAAGCTGGATACAGCGGTGAACCGGATAGACGAAATGACTACTGTTATGTACGGACTGAAAAACCATCCGGTAGAATATGATGAGTAAATCGTTCGCCAGCTTATTAGCAGCATCAAGGTAATCTCCGCAGAACAAATCCTTATCCTCTTCAAAGACGGTACTGAGATAACAGCAGATCTGTAAAACAAAATGGAAATGAAAATGACTTATATTATGAGTTGTGTTTGGCTTGATTATATGATAAAATATTTTCAGTGTAAAAACTGTGTGGGTTCAAGTCCCAAGACAAAAAAGTGCGTGGCATCTTTTTTAGTCCCTAGTTACAGTTAGGAGCCTTCACACCCTTTAAGTGTGGGGGCTCTATTTTTTTGCTAAGGGAAATTTCCTAGGGGGAATACCATGACAAGAAATCTTACTAAGGGAAATGTGACGACGTCCATGTTGCTTTTTGCCGGACCTATGATTGCCGGAAATTTGTTGCAACAGTTTTATAATGTAGCAGATACCTTGATTGTAGGACGTGCTCTTGGACCCAATGCGTTGGCTGCAACAGGTGCTTCCTATGCTTTGATGGTTTTTCTTACCTCTATTTTATTGGGACTCTCCATGGGAAGCGGAACCTTATTCTCCATGTTGCATGGCGCTGGAAAGACGCAGGAGCTTCAAAAAGCAGTTTCCCTATCGTTTATGCTAATAGGAATTCTCAGCATATTCCTGGAAGCATTGGCACTTCTTTTCATTAGGGAGATTCTGATTTTTATGCAGATCCCTGACACGATTTTTTCTATGACTTGGGACTATCTTCAAGTTATCTTCCTGGGAATATTCTTTACTTTTCTGTATAACTATTTTGCATCGCTTTTACGGGCTTTGGGAAATTCTATGGTTCCGTTGTTGTTTCTTGGTATTTCGGCTGTGATGAATATAGTCCTGGATATCCTGTTAGTTGTGGTGATTCCTGTGGGAGTTGCAGGAGCCGCATGGGCTACCATTATTGCACAAGCGTTTTCGGGAATTGGTATAGGTATCTATGCTTGGAAAAAACTTTCATATCTTCGTCCTACCCATGAAAGTATAAAGTGGGAAGGGGCAATGGCAGCCCAAATTGCTAAATTTTCCTTTCTCACCTGCTTGCAGCAATCGGTGATGAATTTTGGAATTCTGTTGGTCCAGGGACTGGTAAATAGCTTTGGAGTGACGGTAATGGCTGCATTTTCAGCCGCAGTGAAGATTGACTCTTTTGCTTATATGCCAGTGCAGGATTTTGGTAATGCTTTTTCCACTTTTATTGCTCAGAATTTTGGAGCAGGAGAGAAAAAGCGCATTCGCAAGGGAATCCGTTCTGCTATGATTACGGCTGCTCTGTTTTCCATCACGATTTCTATATTGGTTTGTATTCTTGCCCCTGTTTTAATGCAGATCTTCGTCAGCGCAGAGGAGATAGAAGTGATTCGCATAGGGGTGGAATATTTGCGGATAGAGGGGGCCTGCTATTGTGGAATCGGTTGCTTATTCCTTCTGTACGGCCTTTATCGTGCCCTAGGTGCACCTGGAATGTCAGTCATATTGACGGTCATTTCTTTAGGAACCAGAGTGGTTTTGGCATATGCTCTTGCCAGCATAGAGGTGATTGGATTGGTGGGGGTTTGGTGGTCAGTCCCCATTGGATGGTTTTTGGCGGATGCAGTTGGATTGTTGTATTACTTTTTCTTTTATCGCAAAAAGCAGCAAGATATAGAAGGCATTCCTATCAGATAATTTCTATTTTAGATTGAAAAGAAAATCCTGATATTGGGATAAAAGGTCTATGTGTGCTTTACAGAGCGAAACAGTCATGATATGCTGAATATGGGTTTGAGATTGGTTTCAAGTATAACAGAAAAAGTATTTTGGCAGGGATGGGATCGGGATGAAACGTACTTCTATAACCATTTATGACCTTGCAAGAGAGGCAGGTGTGTCTCCGGCTACCGTTTCTCGTGTGCTGAATAATAGCGCCCATGTGAAAAAAGAAAAACGAGATCGTGTAATGGAGTTGGTAGAGAAGTACAAGTTTGTGCCCAATGCAGTAGCACAAGGGCTTTCCAATAAAAATACCAAAACGATTGGTGTGTTGCTGTCGGATATACGTAACCCTTTTTATTCCACTATCTATGTAGGAATTGAAACGGCTGCCATTGCCTGTGGTTATAATGCGATTTTGTGTAATGCCCTTAATGATCCTGCCATTGAGTATCAGCATCTGGAAATGTTGGAAAGCAAAAATACAGATGTAATTCTGTTGTTGGGGGGCGGCGCCGATGATATGCCTCCTAGTCTGGAGTACCAACAATTGGTACATCGTATTATGCAGAATACCCCGGTCGTTTTTGCTAGCGAGCCCAATTTTTTTGATACCTGTCGCCTCCTTATCAATGACCGCCCAGGAATTGAAGCATTGATGTCCTACCTTTTGAATTTAGGTCATAATAAATTTGCTCTGGTGGGCGGACTTTCTGCCATCTCTCCCACCTATAATAAACAAAAAATGATCTCTGAAATTTTGGAAAGAAATAATCTTCCTCAGGATGAAAACTGGATCATCGAAACACAGCGTTATGAAGTAGACGACGGCTACCAGGCAGGGAAAAAATTGTTTCAGCGTCCGCTGGAAGAAATCCCTACGGCCATTATTGGGATTAATGAAATGGTGGCTTTGGGGGTAATGCAAGCGGCGGAAGAGGCTGGATTGCGAATCCCCGAAGATATTTCCGTAGCTGGATTTGACAATACGTATTTGTCCAAAATTTGTACGCCCTCTCTTACTTGTGTGGGATGTGCTTACGATATTTATGGGGAAAAACTCATGGAATTGGTAAAACAGTTGGTACAAGACCCCTCTTATCGTGAGGTTGCCATGATTCCTTCTGTATTAGCAGTGAGATGCTCCTGTGGGCAAGCTAAACGATAAATCTGTACAGTAAAAGAGCCCCTTTTCTTTATAGAAAAGGGGCTCTCGTTGTTTGCGAAGAATCTAAACAGGGGAACGGTACTTTTTGGGGGAGATTCCTTCCTCCTTTTTAAAAAAATTGGAGAAATAATAGGGGTCACAAAAGCCAAGCCGAGAACTGATCTCCTTAATAGAAAGACGGGTATTCCGTAAATATTGTCTTGCCAGCAGCAGCTTTTGCTGTTGAAAATAGCGGTAAGGAGTGAGATGAAATTCCTGCTGGAATAGTCGCTCCAGCTGGCGTTGGGATATATTGAGGACTCGTGCAGCTTCTTCCATGGAAAAAGGAGCAGCAGAGTCGGCGGAAATGAGATCGTCGATGAGGGTTCGAAGTTGCTGAGCAGCGCCTATAGGTTGAGAAGGTGCCTGCCGTCGCCATAGAGATAGGAGAATGTGGTAAACGATCTCAGACAGCTGGTCTTGAATTTGGTAGTGTGGCAGGCCGCTGCGGCAAAGTTCCACCCCCTGCCAAAAAGACTCTAATACGGTTTTTCCTGCGTCGGGAAGTACAGGGAAAGAGAGAAACCCGTACTGACGAAGCCAGAAAGGAAACAATTCCCCGGTCATATTAAACCACAAAATACGCCATGGATATTGTCGGGAGGTTTCATAACAATAAGTGCCTCCTTGGGGCAAAACCATTACATCACCGGCACGGAGTGGACGGGTAATCCCCTCCGATTCCAAGGAGCCTTCCCCTGAGAGGACATAGATCAGGACGCTGATATCGGCATTTTCTCGGTAGACACGATAGGTAGGAGCGCATTGTTCATCTCCCACCATGGCAAAAAATAGGGGGAGCAGACCGCTTTCGCTGCTTTGGGGTGCCACATAATATAGAGAAAAAGCAGAGTTGTCGATATTACTCATCTTTTCATCCAGTTTTCCCATTTTTTTCCCTCCGGTTTTTCGATATAATTCATTATATAAAATTTGTATCGGTATTGCAACCGAAGACGGCAGGAGGCGCGTTATGAAAAGCTATATTCCCGATTATCCCCGCCCGCAGCTGGTGCGCAGCAGCTGGGAAAATCTAAATGGTTCCTGGAATTTTGCCTTTGATGATGAAAATATTGGATTTGCCAAAGGATGGAATCAAGGGGTTTCCAATGAGCAGACCATTCGGGTTCCCTTTTCTTATGAAACAAAGGCCAGCGGTATTGGTGACGAAAGAATTCATCCACGGGTATGGTACAGCCGTACTGTGGATGTAAAAGAAGAAGCCCTGCAGGGCCGCCGGATGTTGCTGCATTTTGAAGGCTGTGATTATCGCACGACGGTATGGGTCAACGGTCAGCAGGCAGGTTCCCATGTGGGCGGTTATGCACGTTTTTCCTTTGATGTGACCAAGCTGCTCCATGCAGGGGAAAATGTGGTGGCTGTATTGGCCGAGGATTCTGATGATACCCGTCAGCCCCGAGGGAAACAGCGCTGGGTGGAAAAGAATTTTGGCTGCTGGTATGTGCAGACCACCGGTATCTGGAAAACCGTATGGATGGAGTGTGTTCCGGAGACCTATCTCAGCGCCTTAAAGTTAACTCCGGATTATGGCCATGCTAGATTGAATATAGAAGCTCAGATAGAAGCAGAGCGGTTTGAGGAAGGCGTATTGTTGGAAGCAATCGTTCGGTATCAGGACGCATTTATTGCCAGTACCGCGGTGGCAGTTACCAGAAAGCAGGTCAATCTGCAAATCGATGTGTGCAGTAATCCTGGAGAACATGAATGGAGCCTGCATAGTTGGTCCCCGGAGAATCCCCAGCTTTATGATCTAGAACTGCGGATTATCAAAGACGGAAAACCAGAGGATACCGTACTCTCCTATTTTGGAATGCGGGACATCCGCATTGACGGCCGCCAGATTCTGCTGAACGGCAGCCCCCTGTATCAGCGCCTGATTTTGGATCAGGGATATTGGGAGGACAGCCATCTTACTCCACCGGATGAGGCGGCCTTGATCGAGGATATCGAGAAAATACAGAAGTTGGGCTATAACGGCGTGCGCAAGCATCAGAAGATCGAAGACGAACGGTTCCTGTACTGGTGCGATGTAAAGGGATTGTTGGTGTGGAGCGAAATGGCCGCAGCCTATACTTTTGACGACACTGCAGTATCTGATTTTATGACTCAGTGGGCGGAGATTGTCCGGCAGAACTACAGTCATCCCGCTATCATCACCTGGACGCCGGTGAATGAATCCTGGGGCGTACCGCAAATCAAAACAGAAAAGCAGCAGCAAAGTTTTGCCCAGGCCATTTACTACCTCACCAAGAGCCTGGACCCCTATCGTCCTGTGATTGTCAACGACGGGTGGGAACACACAGTTTCCGATATTATTACCCTCCATGACTATGAGGAAAAGGGGAGTGTTTTCCTGGAGCGGTATGCGGAACATATTCAGGAGCTGTTGGACGGAACGATCTATCACAATCTGGACCGTGCAGCCTTTGCAGATGGTTTCAGCTATCATGGGCAGCCCATTATTATCAGTGAGTTTGGCGGTATCGCCTATAACAACGACGATTCCGGCTGGGGCTACGGAAATAAGGTGAATACCGAAGAGGAATTTCTGGAGCGGTTTGCTCAGATCACTGGGGCGATCCAGCAGCTTCCCTATTGCTGCGGTTATTGCTATACACAGGTTACAGATGTACAGCAGGAGATCAATGGGCTGATGGATATGCAGCGGAATTTTAAAGCGGACCCAGAGAAGGTCCGGGCTATCAACCTACAAAAAATATCCAGCCTGCATCGATAAAAATTAAAATGAAAGTGCCCCGTTATTTCGAGGCACTTTTTATTAAGTCTAAAAGTAGCAACAAAAAAGGAACCTAAACACAATGTGTTCAGGTTCCTTTAAATATGTCATAGTTGACCGTTTTTACTGGCAGTCTAAATGCCGGCCTTTTGCGTCCTTTTTTATGTAAAAAATTGAATTAGAAAAATCGTTGCACTCCATATGTTACATGAGGATGTTGCTAGACACGGATTCATCAAGAGTGATTTCCAATTTTTAAACAAAACAATTGCTTTATTGTGATATAATAATAAATAGGAATGTTTTTCTTGATTCAGTCCAAATTTTTTAACTCAACACAATGTCCTATGTGTGTTGTTCCGCCATCTTTTGAATTTTGGTAAGATTAAACCATCAAATCAAGGAGGAATAAACTATGAACACAGATAAGATTTATGCAGAACACCTTGCAAACGAATATGCCCCGAAGGATGATTCCAAGGTCATCGCTCTTCGAAAGCTGGATGCCAGAGCAAAATTACCAGCAACAGTATTTACCTACTCTGTTGGCATTATCAGTGCTCTTATTGCAGGAGTCGGTATGTGCCTGTCCATGAATGTGATCGGAAGCGGCAGCTCGGTTTCGTTCGTGCTTGGCGTCATCATCGGGCTCATTGGCTTGGCGGGCATGGGTATCAATTATCCTGTTTACAAGAAAATGCTGGCCAAAGGCAAGCAGAAATACGCTTTCGAGATCATGGAATTAGCGAAAGAAATCAGCGGAGAATAATCGGATGAAGAAAGCAAAGATGATTCTGGACAGATTTCTCCATCCGCCAAAGTGGGTCATATGCACTGTCCCGGCGGCTTCTTTTGCCGCACTCATTTTCATCTTTGCTTCCAACAGGGAAGAAAGTGCTGCGGCTTATCCAATTTTTTTGCTATCGGCATATTCTCTCGTTATCCTGCTTGCCGCCTTGCCAGCATTGGCAGGGCGGCTCAGGCAGTTAAAAGTAAACTTATGGAAGCGCAGCAGACTGATTCGAAGGGTATCGTCTACGGCATTCGGAGGTCGGTATTTGAATGATCAGTTGTTCCGAAGCAGTGTCAGTATTTATCAGGGAATGGCCGTCAATTTTCTGTATATGCTTTTCCGCCTTGTGACCGCAGTCCAGTATGCCTCTGTATGGTTCTTTTCCATGGCAGTCTACTACATGGTACTGTGCATCATGAGGGCATATCTGGCATTTGGATACCGCCATAGAGAAAGAAAAGGGGTGGCGTATGAGCTCCGATGCTATCGTCGAACAGCAGGTATGCTTTTTATATTAAATATCCCAATGGGTGGTATGATTGTCCTTATGGTACGAACCAATTCTGGGTTCAATTATCCGGGATATTTGATTTATTTATCTGCACTATACACATTTTATATGATGACTCTATCCATAGTAAACCTTGTAAAGTTCCGAAAAATGGGCAGCCCGATTCTGTCTGCTGCCAAGATTCTGAATTTTGTATCTGCTATGATGTCTGTTCTCGGCTTGCAGACAGCAATGATCGCACGCTTCTCTTCTGATGGAGAGGGCTACCGTAAAATGATGAATGCCTTTACTGGCGGCGCTGTATTTTTTATCGTTATGGTAACGGTCGTTGTGATGATGGTTCGATCGTCAAAAATCAAAAAGGAGGTGGAACTGAATGAATAAATCCGAAAGTAAATACTTTAATACCGCGCTCCGAATGGATCAGGCTTTTCTGGAACTGCTGGAAAAGAAAGACATGGAATACATCACAGTAAAAGAAATCTGTGAAGCAGCGGGGGTCAATCGTTCCACCTTCTATCTGCACTATGAAACCATCGGAGATCTGCTTGCAGAAAGCATACAGTACATGAACGAGCAATTTCTGGAACACATGAAGCTGCGGGCGGAGGTGTTTGTTTCGAGAATCCGGGAATGCCCTTTGGACGAGTTATATCTGGTTACCCCTGAGTACCTGACGCCATATCTCGAATATATCGCGCAAAACAAACGCCTGTTCCGGACAGCATTAAAGAACGCCGGGTCACTTGGCTTGGACAAAACATATAGTCGGATGATGGAGCATGTCTTTATTCCAATTTTGGAGCGGTTTGGGATTGCGGGACCGGATCGGAACTATATACTGATGTTTTATACTCACGGCCTTATGGCCATTATTTCGGAATGGCTGAAAAATGACTGCGCAGATTCTATCAGTCATGTAAGTGCCGTTATGGAGCAATGCGTAATGCGCGGGCGAGGAAAACAGGAGGAAACCAAATGAAAGCAGGAATTTATTTAGGAAAAGAAGCAGTTGAGATCCGGGAATTGGAGCTGCCTGAAGTGGGTGATGATGACGTTCTGGTACAGAACCTCTACTCCAGCATCTGCGGAACCGATGTAGCCGTGTTTGCCCACGGTCCCAATACGGGGCACAAGATCGATGTGGGTGGAGAGTTTGGACATGAAACAGTCTCCCGTATCGTAAAAGTGGGGAAAAATGTTACAGAGTTCGTACCGGGAGAACGGGTTTATCCCTATCCCCGTTATGCCAAAAACGATACCAGACGTGCGGGAACAATTGGAGGCTTTTCAGAATATATTTTGATTCCGCAGGCCAAACGGAATCACTCTCTGTATGCTGTGAATGAGACCATTTCCGACCGTCTTGCCAGTCTAGTCGAGCCTTTTACGGTTGGTTGCCGGGCAGCAAGACGCGGAATGGTCCCGGCGGGAGAGCGCCAATATATTTCCGGTCAAAACGCTGTGGTTTTTGGATGCGGAACCATCGGAATCGCCGCCGCGGTTGCATTCAAGCATTTCGGAATGGACAAAGTGATGGTATGCGATTATTCAGACTTCCGTTTGAAGCTGGCAGCCGGGCTGGGCTTTGAAATCTGTAATACAGCCAATGAGGATTTTGATGCCCATGCAAGATCGTACTTCGGAACAGCCCCATCGCTGAACGGCGATGCTCCTGATATCGACTGCTGGCTGGATGCTGCCGGTGCGGAAGATATTCTCGCAGACTTCCTTCGAATTGGCAAAATTGAAAGCCGATTTGTTTCCGTTGCAGTCAACAATGCCCCCCGCACCATCAATCTGCTGCACATGACCTATGCCCAGCAGAGCATCATTGGCGCCGGCGGCTATATGCCGGAGGATGTTCGAGATGTACAGGAAATCATGAGCTGTGGAAAATGGGATTTGGAATCTATTATTACCCATGAGTTTTCTCTTAATGATCTTGAAAAAGCGATCCGCACAGCTGCCGATGTTGACCATGCGGGAAACGTGGTAATCAAAATGGCAGAGAAATAATCTGTATTATAGATGGAGAAGCTTTTGCCTTGTTATTTATGATGTTGCCTTGGTCTCTTTCTGCTTACCCTCATATTTTACAGAGGGCTTTGCAAACAATATTGAGAGCTATTTCAAACACAAAAAAACCGACCACCATCTTGCTTTATGCAGGAATCAGTGATCGGCTTTTTTCTATTTAAAAACTATTGATTTGGAATATCTCCCACTTTAGAAAACCCTCCAATAAACCGTACCTCTATCTTATCTTTCGATAGGACAGTTACTTGTTCTACAATTCTGCGGATAAAATCATCATCGAATTCAGTAAGATTTGTATCATCTATGTTTACAGCTTCAAGTATTCGATCAATCTGTGCCTGTTTTTCTTGACTGACTTCAGCATTTTTTTCTGCTTGCTCCAATTGTGCAGTCAGGCGGGATTTTTGTTCTGTCATCTCTTTGAATTTGGATTCAAAAAGCTCCAGTTTCTCGCTCTGTGATGCAAGGGTAAGCAGGTTTGCCATA
>CALWVH010000034.1 GCA_944384915.1 uncultured Clostridia bacterium
CGTTGACGTTCCATTTTTCAGCCGTACCACCCGGGGACGGCCTTTCCCCCGGGGAGCCCCGGGAATGATAAACTCAATCATGACGATCCTCCTTCGTGATACCCATACCCGGTAGTGCGTTCGTATTCGTCCAGATCGAAGCTTGGTTCCGGCGTGTGCTGTACCCCAGGCGGCACAGAGCCTGTGCGCTTCCAGCTTTCCAGGATGGTTCGCAGGTAGTTCACGCTCCGGCCCTTGCCCTTGGCGTCCCGGATGGCTGCCAGCAGCGTTGGCTTGCTGTATTCCCCCAGGAGAAGGCGCAGCTGCTCCTGTTCCTTCTCGCTAGGTTCGTGAATGCACGAAGAGAACTCTCCGCACACACAACGCAGCGCAGCCGTGTCCCCGGACACGTCCCCCTCTACCGGTATAGATGCTGGGTTGTTATTAGATGTAGTTTTATTATTTATGGTATGGTTTGGTATAGGCGTTACATCACCATTTTGTAACGTGTCTGTAGCGTTACACTTTTCTGTTTGTGCCATATTACAGGATGTTTTTTCCGGCTCTGTAGATACTGTTTTTTGTTTCTTTTTTCTGTCTCGGTAACGCTTCACTCGTTCTCTGGTTTTTTCTCTCTGCTGCTCGGCATAATCCATAATCAGGGCTGCATACTTTTCCCAGTTGCGAATGACGATTCGGCCATCTTCCAGTTTTTCCAAAAAGTTGACTTTGAAAAGAGCGTCATAAAACCGAGCTGACGCTTTTGCGCCCGCCTTGTCCCACTTGGCGGCGGAAGCGATGGCCCTGGGAGGAAAATTGCTTAAATCTCCATCTGGGGCATTGGAGGAAGCCCAAGTCCAAAGGCATACCATCAGCCCAATGGCGTAAGCATCGGGAATCCCCAGTTCATCCGATAAATTAAAGATTTTGTCATGTTCCCTGATGGTGTCTTCTACTTGAATCCACATAATTTCCTCCTCAAAAAACGGTGACCGGGATTCCTGTGAATGCCCGGATTTCTTCTTCGAATAGCTGCTTGCTCCCATTGGCGGCGGAAACGTGCAGCAGATAGATATGGGATACCTGGCTCAGATCGTTGGCGGCCAGCATGGCTTTGACATCATGCAAGGCAAAGTGGGTATTCCGGATACGGGCCGCTGCACTGGCAGGCGTATATCCCTCTTCCACCGCCCTGTCAATAAGATGGTTACTGTAATTGCATTCGATCATAATAATATTTAATTCCCGGAAAGCGTTGGGGATAAAGTCGGTGTCCGTGGCGAACAGCAGCTTTTCCCCGGTGGTGCGGCTCTGGATAAGGAACCCCAGCGGCTCCGCTGCATCGTGCTGCGCTTCCCAGGGAAGCACTGTCCAGAGGACCTCCTCCTGGCCGTACAGATGAAACGGCTCATATGCCCGGACAGTATGGAGTGCATAGGGGTTCTGGATATTTTTGATCCCGTTTCGGGTGCCGTCGGAAAGATAGAGAGGGATACCACGGCGGGCCAGCTCCGCCGCCCCTTTGGCGTGGTCCATATGCTCATGGGTTATGAGGCACCCGGCCACCCGGGGAAGCAGCTCCCGGTACCCTGAAAGGATCTTCGGAGCGGGAAGTCCCGCCTCCAGGAGCAGGACGCTGCGGCCGTCATCCACGGCGTAGCTGTTGCCCTTGCTCCCGGAGCCGAGACAATAGATCTTACTCCTCATCTAACAGACCTTCCATGAAAGGTGCGCTGGCCGGCTGCTGGCTTCTGACTGCCGGGACAGGCTCTTTTGCAAAGTTTCCCTCATGGGCAATAGGCATTTCAGAACGGGCCTGGGGGGCTGGCAGGGACACCGGGGCGCCAGTTTCCTCCCCTATGTCGATAACCGCTCCATTTGCCTGGGGGCCTATCTCACGGATGACTGGATGCCTTTCCTCGCTGTCACTTTCTTCAAACATGGTCTCCATGGCGCCGTTGCCGAAATTCTTGGGGATTTTCTTAATTGCGTTATTCCGCATTTTACGTTCGATCATAGCCTCCCGGCTGTGAGGCTCCGTCCATGCCGGGCTGATGTAGGGGGCAAGGTCAGGGCAATCCAGGGCGCTATCCAGATCCATACTGGATGCTTTTGCAATGAGTTCCTTTTTCTTTGCGTCAATGCGGCTGAGCTGGTCCGCTGTGGCCTTGTACCGTTTCTCGACAATACCAAAGGTTTCGTTCATCAGGTTATTATTGATGTGAGCAATGAGGTTTTTGATCACGTCAGCCCGTTCTGAAATGTAGAATTCCACATAGGATTTCCCGTCGTGCCCTGCCATGATCACCGGGTATACGATTTTGGAAAGCTTACCGGTGCCGGAAGGCTCCCACTCAGGTGGGGTCATGTCCAAACCTTTATACTTGGGATAAACAAAGGTATCGCCTTCCCGCACCTTCCAGATCTGGCAAACGCGCTCCACTCCACGCCCAAAACGGGCCAAGATGGCATCATTGCCATCCCCTTCTATCCCCATTTCCACCTGCTTTTTCCAGATATCCTTGCCGCTATCGTCCTTATTGGCGGTTTTTACATTGCGCAGCTGGAAGTATACCTCTCTGGGAGATGCGGCGGCGTTGAGCTGGAAACAGGCGATTTTCACTAGGATATCGCTGACGGTGCTTCTATCCAGTTCTGTGCTGTTCCAAGTAAGGCCGGCTTTGTCCAATACTGTGTTGATGGCGGAAATGGCGTGGAGAACGCACTCCTTGGCATAGGGTGACATCTGGATGCTGTTTTTCTCCAACTGGGCAATAATCATCGGCATAAAGGTATCGTTGACTTTGGTCAGGGCCGTACCAAAGTTTTGAGGGGCTTTTTTCTCTTCACTCATGACTTATTCCTCCTGGTTTTGTAACTTATTGTATTCATTTATGACGGCGGGGTTAGTGCAGGAAAGATCCTCCACTGCCTCCTTGATGCTGGCTGCATCCGTAAAAATAACGCAGCCATAATTCTGGGCCTCTGCCTGGAAACAGCAGCATCCGGGACTATCGATGTCATAGAAATCACAAATCTCCTGCTGACAGCTTACTTGCATCTGTACATCTATAGGAAGATCCTCTTCTGCAGGGACCGGGCTCTCCGGAGCATCCTTGAAAACAACACTTTCCACCACGCCGGAACTGTCTGTTGTGACTTCTGCCTGCAGTTGGTTTTCTGCCAATTCGTCAAATGTAAGTTGGTGTTGCCGGTCGTAGGGGATCACAGGCTGTCCTGCTTCGTCCAATACAATGCGTACCGGCTCATACAAGGTCTGTTTTTCCTTGTAATTGATGGGTTCAAACTTATATCCCGTTTCATGGGTGACGGAGATCTCCTGACCCTGAGATTCAAAGGTGATCTTAGCAGTAAAGTCAAACTTCTTCTGGTGGCTTTCCAGCATAGTCCGCAGCGCAGAATTGATCTTGGCGTCGCAGGCAGAAACGATCTCATCAAACACCTGGTCCCGTAAGCTGACGCGCTGCCCGGAGATCACTGCGGGCTTTTCTTCCTCTGTGGCCGCCTCTTCTGCGGATTCTAATTCATTGTCTGGAACTGTATCCTCCTCTTGGGGTTGCAAATCGCATTCCTCTGTTTCTATATTGGATTCCGGTAAAATGTTATCAGAATCCCTTTGTTCGTCATTGGTATCGCTGAAATCGTTCTCTAAAACATACTCTTCGCCCATGAGCTCCTCTTCCCTTTCCTCGTTTTCTGCTGCGGCATCATCGATGCTCTCCTGAATTCTTCGCAGGATAAGATCCTTTTCCCCTTCTGGGGAAACGTCCATCCGCTCCCCATCGTCAGAAAAGAATCGGGCAAACAAGAGACGCTTTCCCTCTATCCCCTTTTTGTTCTGATCCGGATAAATAGGCAGACGATACAGTCCGTCTGATCCATATTGAGAGGAATGTTCCCCTGGATCGTTACGGTCACAGCTCAGTCCTTCCGTTTCCCGGCAAAATTCCTGTATCTTCCGAAGAAAATCAAAATCCAGCGAATACACTGAACCTGTATTTTTGCTTCCCAGGGCAAGACTGGCGTAGCTGGCATATCGAATGTTCTTACTCATCCGGCATTCATAGCCTCGGACATCAAAGGTCCAGCCCTTCAACTCCTCGTCATACCGGTTATTTTTTACCGGGAGGACATACGGGCAGCCATAACATAAATGCCCGGGTCCGTAGTTTTCCAACCGGTTCCCGGTCGTATCGGCCTGCGTGCTCTTTTCCACAATTTTTCCGCATTTACACACATAAGCAATCATCCCAGCACCTCCACCCGCAGTGTTTTGTCCGCCCCAGAGGCATACAGGCGGATATATTGAGAATCGGTGTGCAGCTCCTTGGTCAGTTCCCCGGAAGCATCCAGCCAGAAAGGCGCCGTTATGCCGGTGGCCTTGGAAATTGCGTTGATGATATCCACCCCGGCCTCTACCTTCCGGCCGTCGTTCAGGTTGGAATTGTACTCCACAAAAATCCCGTTACCGTGCTCGTCAGCGGTGGCTTCACAGCAGCTTTTCACTCCGCCGTTGACCTGGATATCAAACAACTTCCAACGCACTACCTCAAAATGGCTGTTGACGTCCTCTTCCAGGTCCATGGCCCGCAGCCGGATGAACTGATCCGCAAGGGCCAGGCCGTCATCCAGGGTAACCAGCTCCTGGTTAAAGTGCTGCTGCTCTGCCAAAAGGTCCCGGATACGCTGCTCCTGCTGCTGGTTCGCTTCTGCATTCAGCCGTTTCCGAGCCAGCTCATCCAGCTGTTGCTGAAGAGCTTCCTCTTTTTCCAGCAGAGGTTCCAGCCTCTTCCCGTCCTTGGCCTTGTACAGGGCCATTTTCTGTTCAATGCCCTGTATCTGCTTGGTTATGGTCTGGTACTCCTCTGTGCTCTCAAATGGCGGCGGGGTGACAATAGCAGCGGCCAGCTTGTCCAGCTTTTCCCGCAGGTCGGTAAGCTCCTGTTCGGCGGCGGCGATCTCCTGCCGCTCTGCCTTTATGATGGCAGCATCCTTTTCATTCTGCTCCCGCAGTTTGAAGCCCTTTTCCTTTATACGGGCGATTTCCCCGCTCCTGGCCAGGTTGAATTTTTCCCGGGCTTCCTGTGCCTGTTCTGGCGGTAGAGGTTGCCCGCAGGTGGGACAAATGGTGGAGGATTCATCGAAGCGCTTTCCGTCCCACTCTTGCCACTCTCTGCCCAAACGCTTGATCTCCTTGCGGGTGTTTTCCATAAACAGCACCCGCTCCTCATTTTTACGCCGCAAGAGGAACAGGCTTCGCTCCTTATCGGAGATCTCTTTTCGCAGCGCCTGGGCGTCGGCGTTGAGGGAATCATTAGCGTGGAGGAATTTTCCAATATAGTCCGCCTTCTTACGGGCAAGCTGAGTTTCCGCCTCACTCTTTCGGCGTTGGGCGTCTGCTGCATCAGAGCCGTTACGGGCCGCGCTGATCTTCATGGCCAACTTGGCCTTTTCCGCCTGCAGCCGTTGGAAAACTGCTTCGTCCTCCGGGGTGGGAATGTCCTCCCGCTTTGCCAGGTTGGCTTCGTCGATGCGGCCGGGAATACTGTCCAATTCTTTGTTGACGGCCGTGCGTTGAGCTTTCGCCCAATCCCGGTACTGCTCTACCGTTTTGTAGTTTTTGTATGTACGGAGCCGCGCCAATTCTGGGTGGCGTTCTATAACGGAATCCTCTGTGATCTCCGGGGCAAAAAGCTTTAGCAGCAATTCCCGGCGGGCATTAGGTTCTAGCTCTCCGGGAAAGTAGGAGGGGATGGTCAGCGCTCGGCCGATCTCCCGGGAGGGGAACAGGGTATCGATAAAAGTGTCGTACTGCTTTTTGGTTTTCAGAGGGGTATCATCCAGGTAGTAGTCGGTGTGGTTTTTAGCTTGTCCTTTTTCCGATTCCCCATTTTTTCGGCTGAAATCTTCCCTGTACACCCGCCGCAGGATATGAACACGGCCGTCCACCTCGATGGTAGCAGACACAGAGTAATCAAGGCCGCTGGTCTCTTTGGTAGCTACCTGGAAACCGCCGTTTTTGCTGTCACTCTGGCCTTTGGAGTCTACACCGAACAGCAGCCAGCACCAGGCGTCCGCCAGGGTGGTTTTTCCGGTACCGTTTTCACCATACACGGCCGCGCTGCAGCCGTTTGGCAGATCCAGAGAATAGTGTTTCGTGCCCTTGAAGTTATCAAGAGTCAGGTTCAAAAGTTTCATTTGCTTTTTCCTCCAAAATAGCCTATACTTAGGCTGTATCTTTGTTACTTGCCGCTCTCCGGTGTTGCAGCACTGGGGGCGGCGTTTTTTATTGCACGCGTGTAAATGATAATTGCACGTGTGTGATTTGATTGCATCACATCTGCCCACCTTTATATTTGTGGCCGCATCGCTTCTGGATACGATAAGCCCTTTCCACGGCCTGCCCGTCCAGCTGATATGCGACTGCCCGGCGATAGTATGCTTTGACCTTGGTGCAGATTGGTTGCATCTGACACCCATATTTCTGCATTACCCGGCAGTATTGGCAGGGATTTGGAATATCATCTGAATATCCCATCATACCCTCCTATTCCTGGAAATGCGCTCCCGGTATTTTCTGATCTGCTCTCTTCCCTTCCTGCGTCGCTCCCGGATCATATCCCGGCATATGTAGGCCAAATTACAGGCCAGGCTCAACACCAGGAGCATTAGTAGCCAGACGCTTATTAGGTCTTGCATTTTGTTTGCCTCCTTTCATCTGCCTTCTGCCGGATGGCTTCCAGCAATTCCTTTTGTGTGATCCCCAGTAACTGCGCCAGTGCTTTTGCTGGCGGCGGGCTGGGATCTACAATCGCGGTATGGGTCATAGGTTCATCTCCTTTCAAACACTCTGGAATCGGTTCAGGCACTGCACGTTATTACAAAAGCGTTCCGTTCCGATCACCTTCAGTGGTTCGCCACAATACGCACAGTATTTTGGACTTGCAGATGCCTCTCGGCTCAAAATATCAGCTTTTGTCTGGCCGGAGCGCAAACGGTTTGCCATGCACATGATAGAGCCGGGTTCACACGCTTCTATGCAGTAGTTTTTTGCACCACAGCTTTGGCACATAGAGTAATTCACGATCCTCACTTCCTTTCTCACGCTGGCTTCGGCTCGGGATTGGTAAGTCCAAGCAGGTAGTCGGACGATACCCCGAAAAGCTTTGTCATAGCGATAATTTGTGAACCCGGAATTTCGCTTCTGCCACTCTGCCAGTTTGTATATGTGGCTCTGGATACAGAAAGACTTTCCGCTAATTCTGCCTGTGTAAGGTTATAGCGGGCTCTTTCTGCTTCGATGTTAGGATATTTCATTATGTCACCTCCAATGTATTCGCATATTGCGAATGTCATGGTTACATTATATTCTCGATTTGCGTATATATCAAGACTTTTTGAAAAACAATTTACGCATTTTGCGAATATTTCTATTGACTGAAAAGGACACAGGATGTATAATAATTTCAAAAGGAGGGATAACGTGATTTGTGATAGAATCCGAGCGCTCCGTGAAAAAACCGGTATGAGCGCAAGAAAATTTGCGGAAGAAATAGGAATGAAATATACCACATACTATGGGTATGAAACTGGAAGTAGAGAGCCGGGGTCTGATTCCATTGTTGCGTTGGCTCAATATTACAATGTGACTACTGACTACATATTGGGAATAGAAAAATCCCCTGCACCCGCCGAAGCGGACACAGGGGATAAAAGACTGGATGGCATCATAGAAAATTATCACCAGCTGAACGAAGAAGGCAAGGATGCTCTTGCTGATCAGTCTGAAATTATGATACATATGCCTAAATATAAAAAATGTAATTCCGTTTCCGAAGAGGAAACAGAGGTAGGTTAATTCGCCGAAGGGTGTTTTAAATAAAAATGCGGGAGCACAATTTTAACGATTGACGCATAATAAATGTACTGGGAAACTTGACAGAATGTTTTAAAATTAACAATTTTGAAATTGACACGTGTTTTTGCACGTGCTATCATGTGAATAAAGGGGAATGTAAGTGAAAAGCTATTCTTCAAGAGAGGTGATGGCGATCCTGAAGGAAGATGGATGGGTCGAAGTGGCCTGTTCAGGGAGCCATCACCAGTTCAAACATCCCACTAAGCCAGGGAGAGTGACCGTCCCAGCTCCAAGAAAGGGTTATCCACAAAAAACGCTTCAATCAATTTTTAAACAGGCAGGCATTAACTTAGAGGACTTAAATTGACCTTTACATATGAAAGGAGCGGAGTAAAATGAAAAATCATTATTCTTATATTGCTGTTTTAACATTTGATTCAGATGGAATTTCTATTGAATTTCCCGATTTGCCTGGATGCTTATCTTGTGCTGAGACGTATGAAGAAGCTTATAACAACGCCGAAGAAGCTTTAGCGCTGCATTTGTATGGTATGGAACAATCCAATGAGACAATCCCAGCTCCTAGTAAAATCGGAGAAATCCAATTGGAAGAGAATCAACATCCTGCTCTAATTCAGGTTAATATGAAGTTAGAACGAGCAAAAATCGAAAATGTTACTGTTAAAAAAACTCTAACGTTGCCTTCTTATATGAACATCTGGGGTGAAGAACATCATATTAATTTTTCCGGACTGTTACAAGAGCAAATTCGTTCAATGATGCAGCAAGAAAATAATTTTGCCCCCTCACAGGAACCTACTTCCGTCAATGAATCTAATGTGACTGCAACTGGAAGAAATGATAAGTTTTCTGGTGGCTCAAATGTTATTAGTTTTATGCCATATATCACATCTGAAAGGAAAGAAATGTAATGGTTGTCAATTTGGAAGATTTGTACTTTACTAATCTAAGTATCCATAATACAGCAGGTGCTTTTGAAAATGTGAATATGAAAATTTCAATGGAACATTCTGTGAATGTCGATTCCGAAAATAAGTCTTGTGATACTAAGACTTCCATTTCCATAGTTCCAGAAAATTCTGCGGAATTAGATGGAGAGTTTGCAATCCGTATAAGTGCGAACACTAAATTTTCTTTGGAAAATTATACCCAACTTGACAATAAAGACTTACACGCCCAAACAGTTCAACAAGTATACCCGTATATCCGTGCTGCTGTTTCTAATATTACAGCGCTTGCAGGTATCTCACCGATTCATATGCCTTTTCTTAACATTTCTAACTCTTAAAATTGCTTTATCAAAAAAGAAAAGCCGCCCTACCCTGCGCCAACAGGATAGAGCGGCAATAGAACGAGCTTACCTTGAGCGGTATAACCCATCCACAACAATGTGATTATACCACTTCCGGGGTAGGCTTGGCAAGTCATACCTTGGAGGTGTTTTTATTTTATGAGAGCAGCAGCATATGCCCGCTATTCAACGGACAAACAAACTGAAAACAGCATTGCCT
>CALWVH010000035.1 GCA_944384915.1 uncultured Clostridia bacterium
AGCGGCCCGACAGGTCCCAGCGGTCCGACAGGTCCCACCGGCCCGACAGGCCCCAGCGGCCCGACAGGTCCCAGCGGTGCAACAGGTCCCACTGGCCCGACAGGTCCCACCGGCCCGACAGGTCCCACTGGTGCAACAGGTCCCACCGGCCCAACAGGTCCCACTGGCCCAACAGGTCCCAGCGGTCCGACAGGTCCCAGCGGTGCAACAGGTCCTACTGGCCCGACAGGTCCCAGCGGCCCGACAGGCCCCACTGGTCCGACAGGTCCCAGCGGTGCAACAGGTCCTACTGGCCCGACAGGTCCCACCGGCCCAACAGGTCCCACTGGCCCAACAGGTCCCAGCGGTGCAACAGGTCCTACTGGCCCGACAGGTCCCACCGGCCCGACAGGCCCCACCGGCCCAACAGGCCCCACTGGCTCGGATGGGACAGCTGGAGCAGCTGCCACCGTCAAAGTGGGTACCGTAACTACCGGTGATCCCGGTACACAGGCCGCTGTGGTGAACTCTGGTACCGACCAAAATGCAATTCTGGATTTTACCATTCCGCAGGGAGGAAGCCAGCCGGTACAGCTTCTGTCATCGTATTCGACTCCGGCGCAAAGCGGTACCTCCGGCAGTCCTTTACTCTTTGATAGGAATGCAGCCACTTATGGGGATGCTATTTCCCATACTGCTGGCAGCGGAACGTTTACGATTCAACAGCCTGGAGTCTATATGGCGTCCTTTAACGGTACCATGTCGCCAGGAACGGGTGCGTCTTTCCCCTTGAACGTAGGGGTTTCCCTGTCCCAGGGGGGGAGCAATGTGCCCGGAGCGGCTTCTCAGCACACCTTCCAGAGCGCTTCGGAAGCAGCTACAGTGGCATTTACCTCTCCTGTTACGGTTTCCTCCGCACCTTCTACCGTGCAAGTGGTAACTTCGGGAGGTCCTTATGTCTATGGTACTACTTCCCTGACTTTGACCCGGTTGGGAGACGTTCCTTCAACAAACCAATAAAAATTATTGTTAAAAAGCATGTCCTAAGAGGGAGGGCCCTAGCCCTCCCTTGCTTGTTTTGAGAAAGGAGGAACGGCATGATTACCATTAGCCTTTGCATGATTGTAAAAAATGAGGAAAAGGTGTTGGGACGGTGTCTGGATTCTGTTCAGGGGATTGCGGATGAAATTGTCATTGTAGATACTGGCAGTACCGACCAAACAGTAGAGATAGCCAAACGCTATACGGAAAAAGTGTTTCCCTTTGTGTGGCAGGAGGATTTTTCTGCTGCCCGAAACGAATCCTTTTCCCATGCCCGGATGGACTATTGCCTGTGGCTGGATGCTGACGATGTGCTGGAAAAGGAGGGAAGGCAAAAACTGCTGGAATTAAAAGAAACCCTTTCCCCAGAAGTAGATATTGTAATGCTGCCCTATCATACTGCCTTTGATGAAGCAGGACGTCCTACATTCTGTTATTACCGGGAACGGTTAATTCGCAGGAAGATTGGGGCTCGATGGGAAGGAGTGGTACATGAAGCCATAACGCCTCAGGGAAAGGTTGTTTACGGCAGCGCACCAGTGGTACATCGAAAGGAAGGTGTAGGAGATCCGGATCGAAATTTGCGGATCTATGAGAAGTATGCGGCTGGGGGAGGAAAATTATCCCCCAGAGATCGGTTTTATTTTGCACGGGAATTGTGGTATCATAAGGAATATCCCAGAGCGGAAAAAATGCTGGAAGAATTTCTTGGGAGTGGGCAAGGATGGAAGGAAAACTGCATCGAAGCCTGTCAAGTCCTTGCCCAGTGCCGGCAAGCTATGGGCAAGGAGGAAGAGGCTTTATCCGCTTTGACCCAGGCGTTGCGTTATGGTCAGCCTAGGGGAGAACTGTGCTGTGCTATCGGAAATTGGTTCATCCGGAAAAAAGAATACCAAACTGCCCTATATTGGTATGACGTTGCGGAAAAACAGAAGCCAGACCCGGTTTCTGGGGGATTTGTGCAGATGGACTGCTATGGATATCTCCCAGCACTGCAAAAGAGCCTGTGCTGGTATTATCTGGGGGATCTCTCTCGGGCAATTTCTTGTAATGAGAAAGCAGAACGATATAAACCGGGGGATAGCGCCTGCCTTTACAATCGCCGGTTTTACCTGGAGGTAGCGCAAAAAGAAACGGTACTGTAGCCTAGGGTAACAGGATTGTAAATTGCCCTTTGAAAAAGTTGGCCTTATAATGGGAAAAGCGTTGTGAAAAGATAAAAGGGGGAATTAAAATGGATACACCTCAAAACACAGTTTGTGCCGTGGTGGTAGCGGCGGGAAGTTCTACCCGTATGGGTTCTCAAACCCCGAAACAGTTGTTGCCCCTTTGTGGTGAACCGCTGTTGACCCATACTCTTCGGGCCTTTGAAGCAGCCAAAAGCGTAGATTCGGTGGTAGTGGTGTGCCGCCGGGAGGATCGTCCGGCTATAGAGGCGCTGGCATCCCCTTTTCATAAAGTAATTGCCTTTCCGGAAGGGGGAGCAACTCGCCAGGCTTCTGTAGCAGCAGGAGTAAAGGCGGCTGGAGAGGCGAAAATAATTGCCATTCACGACGGCGCCCGGGCTTTGATTACTCCTGAGGAGATCGATAGTGTTATTGCCGATTGCCGATTGTTTGGGGCTTCTACTTTGGCGGTACCCGTGGTAGACACTATCAAAGAAGCAGATAGCCAGGAACTCGTAGCCTGTACTCTGGATAGAAGCATTCTGCGGAGTATCCAAACCCCCCAAGTGTTTTATAAAGCGGAGTATGAAAAGGCTATGGAAGCGGCAACAGCAGCGGGAAAGGATTTTACCGATGATTGTCAGCTGATGGAGTTTATGGGCCGGAAGGTGCATCTCTGTCCCGGAAGCCGGAGCAATCTGAAGGTCACCACGCCAGAGGATCTTCTCTTTGCCCAGGCAGTTTTACAGCAGCGAAAGAAACAGGAAAGGATGAGCCGTATGCGCATTGGCCATGGATATGACGTACACCGGCTGGTAGAAGGCCGCAAGCTAATTTTGGGTGGGGTGACCATCCCATGGGAAAAAGGACTTTTGGGTCATTCCGATGCCGACGTGTTGGCCCATGCTGTGGCAGATGCCTTGTTGGGAGCTGCTGCGTTGGGAGATATCGGCAAGCTGTTCCCCGATACGGACCCGGCCTATAAAGGAGCAGATAGCTTGCTGTTGCTCTCTGAGGTGTGCCGGGTAGTGAGGGAGCAGGGCTATACCATTGAAAATATCGATGCTACGATTTTGGCTCAGGCTCCCAAGCTGCGGCCCCATATCGATACAATGCGGGAAAATTTGGCTCGGGCCTGCAATATCCCTGTGGATTGTGTCAGTGTAAAGGCTACCACCGAGGAAGGCCTGGGCTTTACCGGGGCACAGGAGGGGATAGCTGTCCATAGTGTGTGTCTGCTGCGCTAAAAACCGGACGGACCTTTTTGATGTTTTCTGCATACTCTGGAAGGGCGGGGAATTCATTGATTCCCCCTTGAGTTTTCAGAGAGGTGGTTTTTTGGATGGAAAAGCCTGTAATACAGGTCAGTTCCGTCACATACGCAATGAAGAGCCGTGACCTGTTATTTCGCCACGGAATCCGGGCCTATGTGGAGCGCAGCACCCGTTCCAGCAAGGCCGGCTGCGGATACAGCCTGTATGTGCCGGAAAATACCGATACCGCAGAGGAGATTCTTCGGAAAGCTGGTATCCGGGTGTTGGGACGGGTTGAAAGGGCGGATCTGCGATGATCTATCTGGATAATGCAGCCACCACCTATCCCAAACCCCCGATGGTACGGCAGGCTGTGGAAGTGGCCCTGCGGCGATTTGGAGCTAATCCTGGCCGCAGTGGGTACCCTATGAGTATGGCCGCGTCCGAAGAGGTCTATGCCTGCCGGAAAGAAGTCTCCGATTTTTTTGGAGGATCAGGACCGGAAAATGTAGTGTTTCCTCTAAACTGTACCCAGGCAGTAAACATGGTGCTCAAGGGCTGGCTTCACCCTGGGGACCATGTAGTGGTCTCTGACTTGGAGCATAATGCCGTTATGCGTCCGTTGGAGGCTTTGTCCCAGCGGGGAGTTGCTTTTACGGCTGCCCATGTAACTATTGGCGATCATGATGCTACGGTCAATGCCTTTCGTCAGGCATTGACTGCAAAGACCCGACTAGTACTGTGTACCCATGCCTCCAACGTGTGTGGGGCTCGGTTGCCAGTGGAGCGTATCGCTGCCCTTTGCCGGGAATATCGGATTCCTGTGGCGCTGGACTGTGCCCAGAGCGCCGGAATTTTGCCGATCAACATGGAAGAAATGGGTATCGATTTTGTCTGCGCCCCAGGGCATAAGGGGCTGTATGGCCCTATGGGAACAGGAATTCTGATTGCGAAGGATGGTTCCAGACTAGATACCCTTTTAGAAGGCGGAACCGGCAGCAGCTCTCTTTCTATGAAGCATCCGGAAGAAATGCCGGAGCATCTGGAAAGCGGCACTTTAAACGTGCCGGGAATCTGCGGGCTGCGGGCAGGCTTGCGCTTTGTTAGAGAGCGTGGGGACCGAATCTTCCGCCATGAGATGGAGTATATTACCCGGTTGTATGACCGTTTAAAAAACATCCCACAAGTGGAGCTGTATACGCCCCGGCCAGAGCCGCTGTATTTTGCACCTGTGCTTTCTTGCAATATTCAGGGGCTTACCAGCGAGGAAACAGGAGCCCTTCTAGCCAGACAGGGCATTGCTGTTCGGGCTGGACTTCATTGCGCCCCAGCGGCTCATACTGCTCTTGGAACCCTGGAACGGGGGACTGTCCGGATGGCTCCGTCGGCATTTAGCAATTTTGCTGAAATCGATAGGGTGGTATCTGGGTTTTTGAAAATTATTCATAGAAATTTTGCAAAATGATTGCATCTGGTATCAGATATGGTAGAATAAATTAGGAGAAGTTTTACCGGTATGAGATTTTGAGACCGGCTGGAAAAGAACGGTTAGAACCCAAAAATGGATGTTAGAGGGGAAGGATAAAAGTCATGGAGATTATTCAGCAAGGCTGGGAATTATTTATTAACCTGGTGCGCCAGTTTAATTTTTATGATGCGATTGATGTGTTGGCAGTTTCCTTTATTATCTACAGCGGAATCAAGCTGGTGCGTGAATCCCGGGCAGAGCAGTTGGTTAAAGGCCTGCTGCTGGTGGTAGTGGTCTTTATTTTGGCCAATTATCTCAACCTCCATATGCTCAAGAGCCTTCTCACCATGTTTTTCCAATTTTCTTTGGTGGCGCTGCTTATTGTGTTTCAGCCAGAGCTTCGTCGCGCTCTGGAACAAATGGGGCGCAATGGAGTCAGTAAGCCGTTGTCTTTAGCTTCTGCCCCCAAGGATATAGAAACTGAACTTATGAATGAGCGAAAGGGAATCAGTGCGGTGGCGGATGCCTGTATGCTTTTGCAAAAGCAGAAGATGGGAGCGCTCATCGTATTTGAACGCAAAACCAAGCTCAAGGAGATCGTGGATACCGGTACCATTGTAGATGCAGATCCTACAGCCCCATTGATTGGAAATATATTCTTTAACAAAGCCCCCCTGCATGACGGCGCTATGATTATGCGGGAAGGCAGGGTGTACGCGGCGGGCTGTATTCTGCCCCTTACGAAGAATGACAGTATCAGCATTGAGCTGGGTACCCGTCACCGGGCTGCTATTGGAATGAGTGAAAATTCAGACGCTGTGGTGGTAGTCGTATCGGAGGAAACCGGACAGATTTCCATGGCAGTCAATGGTATCCTGACACGGAATTATACCCGGGAGACTCTTGTCACCACACTGGAAAGCCTGACGCTTCCGGAAAACAGCGGAGAAAAGAAAAAATCCGGAATTTTTAGTGGCATAAGGAGGGGGAAGAAAGAGTGAAGTGGTTTCGCAGAAAAAAAGATGGAGAACAGCAGAAAAAACGTCCTAGGATCTCGGAACTCTTTTATAATAATCATTTTGTCATGGCTTTTTCTTTGGCGGTGGCATTGATTTTATGGTTTGTTATGGCTCTGACCAATACCACGGAGCGTCCCCTAGAGATCAACGATGTGCCAATAGAGATCACCCTCTCTCCAGCGGCACAGGAGGATAATCTGAAGGTGTTTGAACAATCGGATACCACGGCTACGGTATCGGTTTCCGGTAATAGCGTAATCGTTAATCAGCTGAAGGCTTCCGACCTGAAAGCAGTGGCTACTTTATATCCCACCTCGTCATCATCATCTTCTGGCGGGATGAAGGAATATACCCTGTCTCTGGACCCACGAAAGGCTACCAATGAATTAACGGATTATCAGTTGGTCTCGGTAGAGCCCAAAGAAATCACCGTAATGGTGGATAAGTATAAGGAAACGGTACTTCCCATAGAAACGGACATTAGTTATGAGCGCAACGACCAGTACTACTACAATAACCCCTCCCTGTCGGTAGACTCCGTTACTATTTCTGGGCCGGAAAGTTCGGTTGATAAAGTAAGCCGGGTTACGGCGGAATATAGAACCGATGAAGTGCTTACCTCCACTAAGGTGTTCACCTGTGAACTAACCGCTTATGATGAAAACGGAGAAAAGATACAGGATAAATATTTGGAATACAGTGTTACACAGGCAGATGTGACGGTTTCTGTCTTCCCGATTAAGGAGATGGAACTAGAGCCGGGCGGGATCAATATGCCCACCAGTTTCCCCACTACCCGGATGTCGGTAGAGCCAGAAAGCATTTTGGTGGCTGGTCCAGAGGATTCCTTAAATAACCTCACATCTCTTTCGTTGGAGCCCATTGATTTTTCAGGAGTGAATCTCAATACTACTACCTTTACCCGCACCGTTTCGTTACCCACAGGCTTCCTGAATATCCGGAATATTTGGGACGTAGAGGTTTCCTTAAATCTGTCGGGTTATACACAAAAGAATATTACTTTGAATGGCAGTAATGTAGTGGTAAAGAATAACCGCTCTGGTCAGAAAGTGGAGGTGCTGACGGATAATCTTTCTGTACAGGTAGTAGGCCCGGAGAATCAGGTGTCAGACATGACTTCTGCGGATCTATATGGTACTTTGGATATGTCCACACAGACAGAAGGTTCAGGTACGGTCAATATGCCGGTGACCATTGGCTTTACTAATGCTTCCGGCTGTTGGGCCTATGGAAAGTATACCGTTAGTGTTCAGGTAGATCAGCAATAGCGATTTTAAATTTAACAGGCGTCTGGATATATTTTCCAGGCGCCTGTTTTTTATAGAAAATTGCAAAAATCACCACAAAAATCCAATATGAAGAAAATGTTTGGTGAGGGTTACGAAGTTTTGATACCTGTCTTGACAAAGTCTTGACACAGGGGTACAATTCACTTGTCAAGACACCTGTATATTAACTGTGAGAAAGGATCATGCAGTATGAAGGTTCAGAAAAAGATTATGACAATGGTGATCGCAGCCCTTCTTTGTGCAATAGGAATTGTAATCCCCATGTTTTGCCCCAAAATTATCCTAGAACCCGCTTCTTTTACCCTAGCCAGCCATGTAGCGCTGTTCCTGGCTATGTTTATTTCTTTGCCTGTAGCGATTGTGGTTTGTTTGGGAACTACTATCGGATTTTTCTTTGCCGGTTTCCCGCTGGTAGTGGTGCTTCGTGCTTTGAGCCAAATCGTTTTTGTTGCGCTGGGAGCTTGGTTCCTCCAGCACACCAAGAATGTGGTAAACCGTGTGATCCCCAGTACAGTATTCAGCCTGGTAATGGGCGTGATCCATGGAGTGTGTGAGATGATGGTTTCCAGCTGGTTCTACTTCAACGGAGGAGAAAACCAGCAGGGTTATGTGGTATCCGTGCTTTTGTTGGTCGGAGTAGGAACCGTGATTCACAGTATGGTAGATTATGGTATTGCCGTGGTAATTTGGCGTGCAGTTCAAAATGTGGTGCGTATCCCTGTTAATGTTCACCTAGGCAAGAAAAAATCTACCGAACAGACAGCAGCATAAGACAACAAAAAGGGCCGCCGTGGAGTTTCCACAGCAGCCCTCTTTTTTACTCTTCTGGGAATCCCTTGTCTAGAAATTCCCGTAATTTTAGAAAGTCTTCAAAAGCGGCAGGTTTAGAGGAAGGGTTGCGCAGTAGTGCGGCCGGATGCAGGGTGGCCATCATTAAGGTATTCCCTTTTTTGAAGATGTGGCCATGCTCTTTGGTGATTTTTATGTCCGGCTTAATGAGCTTCATAGCAGCAATACGCCCCAGGCAGACGATCATTTTGGGACGCATCAGGCCCACCTGATTGCGAAGCCAGCCAATACAGGCTTCCTGCTCTTCCGGTTTAGGGTCACGGTTCTGAGGAGGACGGCACTTGACGATATTGGTAATATAAAGGTCCTGGTTTCGGTCAAGATCCACAGCAGCCAGCATTTTGTCCAGAAGCTGTCCCGCTCTTCCTACAAAGGGGAGGCCTTGCAGGTCTTCGTTTTCGCCTGGGCCTTCTCCAATAAATAGAAGTTTGGCCTGGGGATTTCCCATGCCGAATACGACATGGTGGCGCGTTTCACAAAGACCGCACTGGCGGCAGTTTTTGCAAGCGTTTTCCAGTTCTGTCCATTGTGCTATCATACAGTGTACCTCCAGGTTATAGTTGATCTATCCGTGTTTTTTATTATAACATGGAATAAGGGGAAAATCTACATGGACCGCAGGCCGGCAAAGATTGGAAATCAGGGTATTTACATTTAAATCGAAATCTACTATAATAATATGGTTAAGGATATGACGGGCCGTATGTTGGCTCCGGAGACGCGTTACCTGAATTTATAATAACTGAGGTTGAAGAATATGCTGCAATTTGAAGAGGTCAGACAGGCGCTTACCGATCTGGAACCCGAGCTGCGGGATCTGGCGGACGCCCTTGGACTGGAAAAAACAAAAGAAGAGATTGAAAAGCTGGAGCAGCAGGCCGCGGCTCCGGGATTTTGGGATGATCTGGAGAATACCCAGAAGGTGCTCCAGCGCACCAGTGCTCTAAAGAGCAAGGTGGAGCGATACAACAAGCTGTGCGGCCAGTTTGATGACACTATGGCGCTGGCGGATATGGGAGACGAAGCAGAAGACCTTTCGATCCTGCCGGAGGCCCAGGAGGAGCTGGAGAGCTTTAAGAGCAATTTGGAGGCGCTCCGTCTTACTACCTTGCTTACGGGAGAATATGACAGCAAAAATGCGATTCTTACCTTCCATGCTGGTGCAGGCGGTACAGAGGCTCAGGACTGGGCAGAAATGCTGTACCGTATGTACAACCGCTGGGGAGAGCGTCATGGCTTCCAGGTAAAGACCCTTGACTATCTGGACGGCGAAGAAGCGGGTCTGAAAAGTGCGACCCTGCTGATCGAAGGAGAAAATGCCTACGGTTTCCTGAAGAGCGAGGCGGGCGTGCATCGTCTGGTGCGTGTGTCTCCCTTTGATTCTTCCGGACGCCGCCACACTTCCTTCGCTTCTTTGGAGGTTATGCCGGAAATTGACGACACCATTGAGGTGGAGATCGACCCCGCTGATATCAAAATGGACGTATACCGCGCCAGTGGTGCAGGCGGCCAGAAGGTTAATAAAACCTCTTCTGCAGTTCGCTTGACCCATATTCCCACGGGCATCGTGGTGGCCTGCCAGGTGGAACGCAGCCAGTATCAAAACCGTGATGTGGCTATGCGTATGCTGAAATCCAAGCTCATTGAAATCAAAGAGCGGGAGCATCTGGATAAGATCAGTGATATCAAGGGCGAGCAAAAAGAGATTGCATGGGGAAGCCAGATCCGCTCTTATGTATTTATGCCCTATACGCTGGTTAAGGATCACCGCACGGGTTATGAATCCGGCAATATCAACGCCGTTATGGATGGAGATCTGGACGGCTTTATCAACGCGTATCTGAAGGCCGGCAGTATCAACGCCATTACTGAGGATGTAGAGGATTAAGGCGCTATATCCGCTTTATAAAAATGAAAACTGCTAGGAAGAGGAAGCAAACCTTTTCTAAAGCAGCAGAACGCCGCAGAGGAGTTTCCCCTGCGGCGTTCCTTTTACAGAAGCTGTTCGAGGATCGATTCCCGGGCAGCTTTTTCTGCATCTATATTGATAGCCCCCTCACTGTTTTCCAGTTCTGACCAAAGGGTCCAGGCTTTGTGGAGGGAAGCAGTTGCCTGTCGGATTTCCGCCTTATATTCTGCGGAAACCACAGCCAGCTCCTGATGGTATTTTTCATCCGTATCTGGGGCAACCGCAGCCTGATAGACATCCAGGATTTCATCACCGCTGCGGCTGGGAAAATGTTCATGGGGTGCGGTACTGTCAAACAGGCACACGCCCATCTTGCGGATGACCACCATATCAGCGCTGTTGGGATCAAAGGCACAGCGGTATTCCTCTGTGTCCCATCCCGCCTGATTGGCAGCAGCACGTATTTTTTTCAGCATGGTGGATTTACCCGTTCCCGGACGCCCTTTGATAAAGATCCGCCGAGGGAGTTCGCTAGTAATTTCCTGCACTACATCCGTACTTCCCAAATGAGTGGCGGCCCCTAAAAACCGCAGGGAGTTTTTTCCCGATTCCCCGCCTTCTTTGCCGGAAAACAAGCTGCGTATGGTCTTTTCCGTTAGGGCGTCAATGGCGTCAAAGTCAATACTTTTCAGGTAAATGGCCTCCCACCGGTCATGAATAGGCAGAGCGGCTCCAAAATGACGGTGGGCTTCTTCTAGGGCATTTTTTACAGGTTGATAGCTTTCAGACAACCCCATTCCGGATAGGACGATCCCATCCCAGGGACGGGAAAGGTAGATCCCAAAGGAAAGCTCCGGGAATACCAACCCTTCTATACTGCCGTCCAGGCTGTGAAGGATGGTGTGTACCGTTAGTTTTTGTTTAGCGGCCAAAGCAAGGGCATCTTGAAACAGTTTTTGCCCAGAAGCAGCTGGCCATCCCGTAAGAAGCTCGGTGTGATTTAGACCGCCAAAGGCATCTCCGTAATAAGAAACATACCCCCGTGAACTGTGAGAACTGATAAAATAAGGAATCGAAGCATTCATATGTGCACATCCTTTCGCAATAGATTCCGCCACAAAAATATGAGAGGAAAAACTAAGGTATGCCTGGTTCTCCTAAAAAATCACGCCGCAAAAGCACAGAGCCTTTGCAGCGTGGTAATATTACTGGATATCTTCTGTCATCATCCGGTACATGGCTTCCAGGCAAATACGTGCATGTTCCATATAGCAGTTGATATCGATGTGTTCGTTGGCATTGTGAAGCCCGCGGTCGGGTTCGTCAGGAAACAGGGGGCCAAAAGCCACGCCCCGTCCAGAAACAGCCCGAGCATAGGTGCCGCCGCCAGTGGAATATAACTCGCAGGGCTTGCCGGTGACAGCGGTATAGGAGTTCTGGAGCAGGTGAATAAAGGGGCTATCTGCCGGTAGATATAGAGGCTTTTCCTGTTCCAACACCGTGCAGGAAAGGCCGAAACTCTCCGCTTTCTCACTAAAGGCACGGATGATTTCATCGCCGTCTTTGGTAACCGGATAACGGATATCGAAGCTGGCTTGCGCGCCGTTTTCATCCATGTGTATCAGTCCGAGATTACAGGTCAAAGCGCCAGAAGGCTCATCCTCGCAGCGGATTCCCAAAGAGGCCCCGTCAGTTTCGCATCCAACACAGCGATAGAGGAAATGGAGGAAGTTCCCCAGGTCCTCTTCAGAAAGGACACTGCCCAACAGAGAAACAGCGTGGGAAATGGCATTAAAACCAGTTTCCGGCTGCATGGCGTGGACTGCTACACCCTTGGAGGAAATTTCAACACCATTTTGAGAAACGGCAAAGGTGAATTTTCCAGGCAGAGAGGATTCCGAAAGAGCCTTGGCTTCTTCCAGAGAGCAGTTCAGTACGATTTCTGCATGATCCGGCACGGCATTTACCACAGTGCCGCCTGTAAAGCGCTGTACCGCAGGGGAGGCAGAACCGCTTACCCGAATGCGCAAAATTCCCTTCTCCCGGTTGCAGATACCATATTCAGCGTCGGGGGTAAAGGCATAATCAGGTAAGGGCTGGCTTTTAAAGTAATGGGGCAGGTCCTCCATCCCCACTTCTTCTCCAGCGCCAAAGATCACCCGCAAGCGGCGCTTTCCCGTTACACCGGCATCTTTTAAGGCTTTCAGAGCATATAAAGCCGCCATAGCTTCTCCCTTGTCATCGGCAGTGCCGCGGCCAAAAAGCAGATCTCCCTTCTGTGTAAGGGTAAAAGGATCGGTATTCCATCCAGCTCCCACTGGAACAACGTCCACATGGGTAAGGACAGCCGCGATCTCTTCTCCTTCACCATATTCGGCGTGTCCTGCGTAATGGTCAGCGTTAAAAGTGGAGAAGCCCATTTCTTTTGCCAGATTCAATACACAATCCAGAGCCTCAGCACTAGCTTTTCCATAGGGGAGAGCACCATCGGGTTCGCTGCATACAGAGGGAATGGCAATCAGTTTTGCCAAGTCCCGAATCATAGATTCTCGATAGGCGTCAATTCGATTTCCAAAATGAATTTCTGTGTTCATTTTCCATACAACCTTTCATTTTCAATCTTCTGCAAGGATTCCCAGTTTTCTAGCGCATTTTGCACACACGTTTTGTCCCCGGAAGGAGATAAGGTCCTCTGTATCCTGGCAGAAAGTGCAGCAGGGGGCATACTTTTTCAGAATAATAGTATTTCCCTCTGTGAAGATTTCAATAGGGTCTTTTTCACCCAACTTGAGCATTTTCCGAAGCTCAATAGGCAATACCAGGCGACCCATGTTGTCAAGAGAGCGTACGATACCAGTAGATTTCATAGCTGTTCTTTCTCCTTTCTTTCGTCTTCTCGCCAATCGAAGAAGGATGTCGAAATTACTTTCAGAATACCTTTTTTTGTCAGTTATGTCAATGGATGGCAGGCAATAAACAAAAAGTTAAGGAACTGGTCACATTTCCTCTACAGATAAAAGAATGTTTTTTAAAAAATTGCCATAGGGATAGAGGAGAGGGGGGATAGGATGCTCAATAAGATTTGGGGCGGAATGATTTTAGTGAGTTTTTTATGTGCGGCAGCCACAGGGCGTATGGGGCAGCTTTCCCAGGCAGTGATGGAAGGTTCTGGCAGAGCGGTGACCTTGACGATTTCTATGGCGGGAATGATGTGTACTTGGACCGGATTGCTAAAAGTGGCAGAGTCATCCGGAATCACCCGGATACTTTCCCGCATTATGGCCCCGGCAGTGGGACTGCTACTGCCAGGATACCGGAAAGACGGGGAGGCGGTAAGTGCAGCCAGTATGAACATTACAGCCAATCTTCTGGGGATTGGTAATGCCGCTACTCCGTTGGGAATCGCCGCTATGAAGGCCATGGCAAAAGAACATAAGGGGCACAAGCTCCCTGACAGAGGCATGATCCGCTTTGTGATTTTAAATACGGCTTCCATCCAGATGATCCCCACCTATACGGCGACACTGCGGATGCAATATGGAAGCACCCAGCCTTTTGCCATTACGCCGGCAGTCTGGCTGGTATCTGCGGCGGCGCTCACGGCTGCCCTTACAATGGGACGCATACTGGAAAGCCGGTGGAAGCATGGATAGGCTGGGAGAATGGATTCTTCCGGCAGCGGCAACGGGAATCCTCTTGTGGGGGATGCTCCGCCGGGTGCCGGTATTTGACACTTTTTTGCAGGGGGCAAAAGAAGGGTTGTCTTCCAGTGTTTCCATCCTTCCGGCTCTGATTGGCCTGATGATGGGCGTCACGATGTTGGAAGCCTCGGGAGCACTGGATATGCTGTCTGCGTTTCTGCGTCCTGCTGCTCAGTGGTTGGGATTTCCAGTAGAAGCCATACCTTTAGCTTTGCTCCGTCCTTTTTCCGGCAGCGGGAGTACAGCGTTAGCGGCCTCTCTGTTTGAGAATATTTCCCCAGATAGCTTTGAGGGAAGAGTAATCTCCGTGTTGTTGGGGAGTTCTGAAACCACTTTTTATGCAGTTGCGGTATATTTTGGGGCAATAGGAGTCAAAAAGAGCGGCTGGACCATTCCTGCCGCTCTTACCGGAGATTTTGTAACGATGGCTGCCTCTGTAGCAGCTGTAATCCTGCTGTTTGGAGTATGACCCCATTATTTTTTAAGTTCCTTGCGACTGAGGAAAAAGCTGAAGAGATCCAATAAACCGTTGGCCATAAGACAGATTCCAAAGAAAGAGATAACAGCGGTTATTACGCCAAAAGGATTAAAGAGCAGGATGATTCCTAAAACAAGAGGGACCAGCGTAGCGAAAAGAAACAACCACCGACAGGATACGCCGGAGCGGAAGGCTTCCCAGGCGTCTGGAATTTTAAAAAGGCCTGAGAGAAGCAAGAGAGCCCCCAGTATAAATGGCAGGATAGATGCAATGATTTTGGGGACGGAAAGAAACAGCAGACCGAAGATAATGACGATCAAACCCAGGAAAAGTTCGCCGTTAGCGGAAATCCCCTGTCGTTTTTCCTGCCAGAAACGAAAGAGATAAGTCAATCCGTAAAGAATCAAGGCAATTCCCAATCCAGTGGAGAATATAGAAAAACTGATCGAGGGGAAAAGCAGAAGCAGCAACCCAACAACTACACTGGCGGCTGCCATCCAGAAAGAAGATAGCTTGGAACGGATGGAAATAAACATAATGGGATACCTCCATTTTCAAATAATAAACCAGATGATAGTGTCAGTATATCATAGAGTACAGGGAAAATCGATAAAATTTCTGAAAACGAAAAGGTTGTACTTGTAAAACAAAAATTGTATTGCGAAAGTTGTGGGAAAATGGTATAGTAAACTTGTATTTTATTGAGAATTGCAGAGGAAATCAGGGGAAGTTTTTGTTCTTTTTTATTTTGAGAAGGAACCCAACAGGGTTTGAATAAAGGAGGTTTTTTTATGGCATTTTGTGAAAAGTGTGGGGCTCAATTAAAAGAAGGTGCTAAATTCTGCGCAGGATGCGGTGCTCCTGTGGAAACTTATTCTCAGCAGCCCGATCCCCAGTATCAACAACCCGTGCAGCCCAACCAGCAGTATCAGCAATACCAGCAGCCCGTGCAGCCCAATCAGCAGTATCAGCAATACCAGCAACCGACTCAGCCGAATCAGCAGTATCAACAGCCGGTTCAGCCCAATTTCTTCCAGAAACTTAATGATACCCCGGATACTACTATGGAGTATGATCCCCAGGATATCGCTAATAATAAGGTAATGGCAGTGCTTTCCTATCTGGGAATTTTGGTATTGATCCCTTGGTTTGCAGCTCCCCAGTCACGTTTTGCCCGGTTCCACGCCAAACAAGGAATTACGATGTTCCTGGTACAGCTTGCTTATTCCATTATTTCTTTCTTGTTAGGTCTTATCAAGACTCCCCATTATTATTATTTTATCGAGTATATGGCTACCCCTTGGTACATTAACCTTCTGATCTTTATTATCGGTATTCCGATTATCGTGCTGACCATTATGGGAATTGTAAACGCTGCAAAAGGTCGTGCCAAGGAACTCCCGATTATTGGAAAAATCCAGATTATGAAATAATTTTACCAACGGTGCTTGCGTACTTATCCTGATTTCAACTATGCAGAGATCAATATTTGAAACTAATATTTGGTGCATATTTCTCTGAGATCCTAAAACCAGGAGGAAGAGGTACCTGACCAAAAGGGAATGCCTTAGCCAGTGGCGGGGGATTCCCTTTTGTTTATAAAAGAGGGGGCGAGAATGTGACAGAGGAAGAGAAAGCCTATTTTGCAAGGATGCCTTCTATGCTGCCGGCTTATACAGCACTACGTGAAAAGCTGGAAGAGCGTTTTCCAGGTTTGAATGTGAAAGTGGCAAAAACGCAGATTTCCTTTCGTAGTAGATATATTTTTGCTATGGTATCCCTTCCTTGGCGAAAAAACAAACAATGGCCAGAGGAATATCTGCTGGTTTCGTTTGGCCTGTCTTATCAAAAACAATCGCCACGTATTGTACAGGCGGTAGAGGCGTACCCGAATCGATGGACTCATCATGTTTTGGTGGAGACCAGAGAGCAAATTGATGATGAACTGTTGGATTGGCTTGAAGAAGCCTATCATTTTTCAATGGTAAAATAGCCTCAACGTGGATAGGGTTGCTCATAAAGGGACAAATGTGGTATAATAGTTGAAATGGTAGAGCTTTTGAAAAAGGAAAATGCACAGCCGGTGAGCGGAGGTCCGGCTGGCTGCCTGATGGATAGAAAGGCAGGAGTATCATGGAGCTGTTGTTAAAACAATGTGTCATGTCCGGTAATGTCCTGTTTACCGTGCAGGAGCCTTCTGGGCGGATTCTGTACCGGCTATGGGGGAATCCGGGTTCTTTGCGGGGGATTTTTTCCCTGATGGATGAATCTGGAAGCGAAAGAGCCCGAATTCTGCGGGTAGGAACAACAGATATGGGCGTCTATGAGATCCGGCTGTATCAGGGCAAGCGGATGTATGTGGTGTGCCAAAAGGCTACCCGGAAAGGTGGCTTGTTGTTTCAGGGAAAGAACTGGCACGTCCGGGGAAATTTGGACACCCGTAGTTTTGACATTGTGGAGCGAGGCCGGGTGTTGATGACCCATGCGCCGGCTTGGCAGGGAGAATGTGGGTTTTGTTATGGCGTCACCTTGACGGGCGACGAAACAGAGAGGCTGTTTTGCTTGTGTGCCGCTATGATCGCAGATAGTATGCCCCAGAATCCAGGAAGATCTTTGGTGCCGGTGTGATCGGCAGGAAAAGAAAATTTCCCTTTGCCTTGACAAAAAACGGCAGGATGGGTATACTAAAGTGTAATGAAATAGAGGAAAAACGCTGATGGGAAAAAAGACAGCGGGTAGAGTTTTTTAGAGAGCCGGCGGTTGGTGTAAGCCGGTAGACTTCCGTTGTGTATTAGTCATCCCGGAGTTTCCGCGCCGGAACCCCTTTTGGGCAGTAAGGCCGGACGGCAGGCCCCGTTACGGCACAAGCCTTATGAAAGAGGTTGAGGGCGGAATTTTCCGTCAAAACCGGGTGGTACCGTGAATGAGAATTCGCCCCGGATACAGAGAGTGTTCTGTATCCGGGGTTTTTTATTGCAAAGGAGGTTCATTATGGACAATGAAATGATTGCAAGGTGTGGTACGTACTGCGGTATATGCGTATGGAAAGATAAAATTAACTGTTTGGGCTGTAAAGGGCAAAAAGGTAATATGTTTTATGGCGAATGCGACAAGGCCCTTTGTTGTATCAGCAAAGGGCATGAACATTGCGGCCTGTGTCCCGATATGCCCTGTGAAAAGCTGCTCGATTTGTTTAACGATCCCGAGCATGGAGACAAGGGAGCCCGGCTGCATAATTTACAAAACTGGGCTGTAGGAAACTATATTTACGAAAAACTGCGTTAATTAAAATATACATAATTATATAAGGATTATCTCATGAGAAAGATTTTATTCCGATTTTTGAAGGAATAAATTAAGTGATTGGATAAGGTGAAAGATTCATCATAATTTAGAGAAAGGAAGAGCACCGTGGCAGAAAAAACGGCAGAAACCGACCGTTACTATCTTATGTGCGAGCGGGACTGGATTTATCATATCTTGATTACCGTAGCCGGATTTTTCGGAGCGTACACCTATCTGCTGCGGGGCAATGTGTTCTGCAACGCCCAAACCGGTAATGTGGTGCTTATGGGTATGGCGTTGGGGAGTGGAGAATGGTGGGAGGCCCTGTATTATATTATCCCCATTTCCGCTTATCTGCTGGGTTCCTTCATTTCAGAGCTGGTGCCGGGGCCGGTAAAACGCCATTTCCCGTTGCGCTGGGATACCCTGCTCATTGCTATCGAGATGCTGGTAGTGTTGGCGCTAGGATTTGTGCCGGAATCTGCGCCGGTACAGATTTCCCAGGTGGCCATCAACTTTATTGCCTCTATGCAGTACAACACCTTCCGTCAATCTCAAGGAACCCCTATGGCTACCACCTTTGCCACCAATCATATTCGACAAATTGGGATTGGGCTGGCAAAAGAAGTAAAGTATCTCCACACCGGCAATACCGCCCACCGGGAAAAGCTGCGCAAGCACTTTGAAATGCTATTGTTTTTCGTGCTGGGGGCAGTGGTAGGCACAGTGCTCTGTAATCTGTTTTTGGGCAAGGCGTTATGGTTTACCATGATCCCGCTGGCAGTGATTTTCGGCACTTTGCTCCACGCTGATTTGACCATTGAGAAAGATATGACAGAACGCAAACCTTCGGGACACTGATGGGGGTGACAGCTTGGAAGAATTAAAAAAAAGCGCCCTGTTGGTACTGGAAACAGGGATTACACGACGCCAAGGTGCTTGCTATTTTTGAGCGTCAACTTGAGCCGGATTGGAAATCCCCATTGCCAGTTTATAATGCCATGGAGATTCAACTGGATTCTTCCGGTGCGTTATATGAAACTGGCATCACCAAAATTAGGCTGCTGAACTATAAATGGATATCAGAGCCGATCAATGTGGCAGATTATCCGGAACTTTGGTGGGAACAGGATACAATATCCTGTCTTCCCGACGGAAAATTTTCTTTAGAGATCATTCTGCAAGCTCCTAAAAAACGCCGTGTGGTACTGAAAATTGATTTTGTTACCGCAGAGGTGGAAAGAAAATCGTAATTTCTAGCCTGTAACCGGGTTTCCCGGTTCTTATATAAATTTGCTATTATATGACTTTATGATTGAAAGGAAGGAACTCCATGAGCAAGGAACTGGCGAAAGCCTATGAACCTCAGGAAGTGGAAAACAGAACCTATGACTTCTGGATGAAAGGCAACTATTTCCACGCTGAGCCCGACCCCAAAAAGAAACCTTATACCATCGTGATTCCCCCACCGAATATTACCGGCCAGCTGCATATGGGCCACGCATTGGATGAAACCTTGCAGGACATCCTTATCCGTTGGCGCCGGATGCAGGGTTACTCTGCCCTGTGGCTGCCCGGCACCGACCACGCTTCCATTGCTACCGAAGCTAAGATCGTGGAAGCCATGCGCAAAGAGGGCATTACCAAAGAAGACCTGGGTCGTGACGGATTTTTGGAGCGCGCCTGGGAGTGGAAGCGCCAGTACGGCGGCCGCATTGTAGAGCAGCTGAAAAAGCTGGGTTCCTCCTGCGACTGGGAGCGGGAGCGCTTCACCCTGGACGAGGGCTGTTCCCGTGCCGTTAAGGAAGTGTTTGTCAACCTGTATGAAAAGGGTCTGATTTACCGCGGCAACCGCATGGTCAACTGGTGCCCCCACTGTAACACCTCCATTTCCGATGCGGAAGTGGAATACAAGACTCAGGACGGCAACTTCTGGCATCTGCTGTATCCCGTTAAGGAGACCGGCGAAATGCTGGAACTGGCAACTACCCGTCCCGAGACCATGCTGGGCGATACCGCCGTGGCTCTCAATCCCGAAGACCCTCGCTATGCTCACCTCCACGGCTGCCATGTGGTGCTGCCCCTCTTGAATAAGGAAATCCCCATTGTCTGCGATGAGCACGCCGACATGGAAAAGGGTACCGGCGTGGTGAAGATCACCCCCGCCCATGACCCCAACGACTATGAGGTTGGTAAGCGCCATGATCTGCCTATCGTCCGTGTGTTCACCTATGACGGCCATATGACTGGTGCTGCCGATAAGGCCGCTGCTGACGAGCTGTTTGCCAGCGGACGCGCTGCTGCCGGTGAACCGGAAGTGCTGGACTGCGGCAAATATGCCGGCATGACCACCATGGAGGCCCGCAAGGCTATCGTTGCCGACCTGGAAGCCGGCGGTTTCCTGAAGGCTGTGGAGCCTTTGCAGCATGAAGTGGGCGCCTGCTACCGCTGCCATAACACCGTGGAACCCATGGTTTCCAAGCAGTGGTTCGTTAAGATGGAACCCCTAGCCAAGCCCGCCATCGACTGTGTACGGGACGGCGAAGTGAAGTTTATCCCTGACCGTATGGAAAAGGTCTATTACAACTGGATGGAGAACATCAAGGATTGGTGTATTTCCCGTCAGCTGTGGTGGGGCCATCGCATCCCGGCCTGGTACTGCGCCGACTGCGGCGAGACCATTGTTGCCAAAGAAGAGCCTACCGTTTGCCCCAAGTGCGGAGGTACCCATTTGGAACAGGACCCCGACACCCTGGACACCTGGTTCAGCTCCGCTCTGTGGCCCTTCTCTACCCTGGGCTGGCCGGATAACACCGAAGAGCTGAAATACTTCTATCCCACCAGCACGCTGGTGACCGGTTATGATATCATCTTCTTCTGGGTTGCCAGAATGATCTTCTCCGGCATTGAGAACATGAAAGTGCCACCCTTCAAGACCGTATTCTTCCATGGCCTGGTGCGCGACGCACAGGGCCGCAAGATGAGTAAGTCTCTGGGCAACGGCATTGACCCGCTGGAGGTCATTGAGCAGTACGGTGCAGATGCCCTGCGCTTTACCCTGGTGACCGGCAATAGCCCCGGAAACGACCTGCGTTTCTCCGACGAGAAGGTAGCCGCCAGCCGGAACTTTGCCAACAAGATTTGGAACGCCGCTCGCTTTATCCTCATGAATATCGACGGCCACGACGTGCCCAATGCTCTGCCCGAAACGCTGGAGCTGGAGGACAAGTGGATTGTCAGCGCCTTGAACGACGTGACCAAAGAGATCACCGACAATCTGGAGAAATTCGAGTTGGGTATCGCTGTCCAGAAGCTCTACGATTTCCTGTGGGATAGCTTCTGCGACTGGTATATCGAGATCGCCAAGATCCGGATGCAGTCCGACGACGAAGCCAAGGCACAGGCTGCCCGTCAGGTGCTGGTGTGGGTTATGAGTCGTACCTTGCAGCTGCTGCACCCCTTCATGCCCTATATCACTGAGGAAATCTGGCAGAGCCTGCCTCACGAGGGCGAGTCTATCATGATCTCCAAGTGGCCGGAGTATGAAGAGCAGTACAGCTTCCCCAAGGCCGAGCAAGAACTGGCACATATCATGGAACTGATCCGCGGTATCCGTAACCGCCGTGCAGAAATGAATGTAGCTCCCTCCAAGAAGGCAAAGCTGTATGTAGCCACCGCCAACCCGGAGGCTTATAACACTTGTGCTGCTATCCTCATGAAGCTGGCCTATGCCAGTGAGGTGGAAGTGGGAGAGGCTTTTGAGCTGGAAGGCGCTGTGACTGTGGTTACCGGCGACGCAAAGGCTTATATCCCCATGGATGATTTGGTGGACAAAAAAGCCGAATTGGCTCGGTTACAGAAGGAACTGGATAACGCCAAGAAGCAGCTAGCCGGTGTGGACGCCAAGCTGAACAACGAGAAGTTCATCTCCAAGGCCCCAGCTGCCATCATTGAAGGTGCACGTCAGAACGGCGAAAAATTGCGCGAACGCATCCGCCTGATTGAAGAGAGTATGAAGGCACTTTCCTAAAAAAGGACGCTGTGGGGATGTCCCTGCAATTTTCTACAATTCATGGATCGTAAAGGGCTGGCTGTTTCAGCCAGTCCTTTTTCTAATGGAGGTTATCAAATGACCTATGAAGAAGCCATGGAGAAGGTCAATCACCGTCTCCGTTTTGGCATCAAGCCCGGACTGGAACGAGTTTCTGCTTTGCTGGAAAAGTTGGGGAATCCCCAGAAAAAGCTGAAGTTCGTCCATGTGGCAGGTACCAATGGCAAGGGTACTACCTGTACCCTGATTGCCAGTACGCTAAAAGCTGCCGGATACCGTACTGGATTGTATACCTCGCCCTATGTACTGGAGTTTCGGGAGCGATTTCAAATTGATGGGAAGATGATTCCCCAAGAAGAACTAGTCGAACAGGTGCAGGCAGTTTCCGCTGTGGCGGATGAGATGGAAGCGAGCGGCGAGTCCATCACGGAGTTTGAATTTATCACCGCTTTGGCGTTTCATTGGTTTGCCCAACGAGAATGTGATATCGTCGTGTTAGAAGTGGGCATGGGAGGGCGTTTTGATGCCACCAATGTCATCGATACGCCAGAAGCAGCGGCGATTGCTTCCATTTCTCTCGACCATACCGCTGTATTAGGGGATACGGTAGAGCAGATCGCTTTTGAAAAAGCTGGTATCATCAAGTCCGGTGGCACAGTGGTGTGCTATCCTGACCAGCAGCCTAGTGCGCAGGCGGTTCTAGAAAAAGCAGCCAGAGAGCGTGGAGCAGATTTCCGATTGGCACAGCTTTCTATTGTGAAGGAACAGGAGCGTTCTATTTATGGAACTCTGTTGTTATACCGTGCAGAACCACTGTTGGTTCCTTTTGTGGGCGAACATCAGGTGAAAAATGCAGTTACAGCTCTGACCGCATTGGAGGTTTTGCAGGAAAAAGGCTGGAGTATTTCCACACGGGCTATCCAGGAGGGTTTTGCACAGGCGAGGATTCCTGCACGGATGGAGATTTTGGGACGAGACCCACTCATTTTGCTAGATGGGGGACACAATCCTGGTTGTGCAGCCGCTTTGCGAGAGGTGCTCACCCAGCATCTTTCGGGTAAAAAATTGGTGGCAGTGATGGGCATGATGGCGGATAAAGACAGCCGCACCGCCCTTTCCATTTTAGCCCCACTATTTTCCGCAGTACGTACCCTCAAGCCGGAAAATCCCCGTTCTCTTTCAGCAGAAGAATTAGCGGCCGAGGCTGCAACTTGGTGCAGTGACAGCCAACCTTGTACCGATCGATTGCGGGCGGTGGAAGAGGCTAAACAGCAGGCTGGTGAAGATGGTGCGGTGATTATTTGTGGTTCTTTTTATTTAGCAGCAGAGGTACGTCCGTTACTATTGCAGGTATAGAACGGCAGCTAAAAATAAAAATAAGAAATATTTTTATTTTTGCTATTGACAAACGACTAAACGTCTGGTACAATAACATCAACAAGAATAATTCTTATTTTTACTTTAGAAAAGGATGGAGGCGCCATGAAGCGGGAAAATTTCAGCCGAAAGCGGCAGGCGATCCTGGAGGCCATCCGCGGCACACAGATACATCCCACAGCAGAGTGGGTATATCAGGCAGTTAAGCCGCAGTATCCTGATCTTAGCCTGGGAACCGTGTATCGGAACATTGCCCGCTTTAAGGAAGACGGGTTGATTCTCAGTATCGGTGTTGTCCAGGGGCAGGAACGGTTTGACGGTGATGTTCATCCGCATAACCATTTCATCTGTTCAGAGTGCGGCGCGGTACTAGATCTTACCGAAAGATATCTTTATGACGATGTCCACCAGATTCTGTCGCAAAAATATGGAGCCCAGGTGATCTCTCATGAGTTGATCTTCCGGGGTGTTTGCAAAGAATGTTTAGAAAAAAGTAAAAGCTCCGGTCAAAAGGGCGCATAAACGCCACCTAAGCCGGTCAACTTTATAAAACAACTATTATTAAACGGAGGTTTATTCAAATGAAAAAATTTGTATGTTCTGTTTGTGGTTATGTTTTCGAAGGCAATGAGGCTCCCGAGTTTTGCCCCCAGTGCAAAGCTCCCCGCGAGAAGTTCGTGGAGCAGGCTGGCGAGATGAGCTGGGCTGCTGAGCATGTAGTAGGTGTTGCCCAGGGTTCCAGCGAGGACATCATGGAGGACCTGCGTGCTAACTTCCAGGGCGAGTGCACCGAGGTTGGTATGTATCTGGCTATGGCAAGAGTGGCTCACAGAGAGGGTTATCCGGAGATCGGTCTCTACTGGGAGAAGGCTGCTTGGGAAGAGGCAGAGCATGCTGCTAAGTTTGCTGAGCTGCTGGGCGAAGTCGTAACCGACAGTACCAAGAAGAACCTGGAGATGCGTGTTGAGGCTGAGAACGGCGCTACCGCTGGCAAGTTCGATCTGGCAAAGCGCGCTAAGGCTGCTAATCTGGACGCTATCCATGACACCGTTCACGAGATGGCTCGCGACGAGGCTCGTCATGGCAAGGCTTTCGCTGGCCTGCTGAAGAGATATTTCGGCGAATAAGATCAGCTTAAAAATTAAGTTTTTTGGGGCACCCGTCTTTTGGATGGGTGCCTATTTTTATAGGTCTTTTTGTTTTTATCCGTGAGTAAACTCGTACGATTTTATATGAGATCTTCTTTTATAGCAAAAGAAGACCTTTTGCCTTCTTTAGAATAGAAGAGCAAAAGGCCTCCTTTTAAATTTTCTTCTGTTTTCGGATCAGCCACATGAATAAAAAATATGATAATATAATAGTAATTATACTGATGACAAGTATATAGTGGGAATCACCTGTTTGTGGTAAAGGTGTTTTTTCTGTAAAATTAACAGCTAATTTTGCATCACCTGTTGGCACAGGTAAGGTAAGGGTGCGGCTCTGCAAATTTCCCGCCATATTTTTACCGTTATACAATACGGACTCTATTTCATAATCGGGAGCAGGGATGATAGTAATAATAGTTTCTTTATACCTGTCAATAGAGATAGTAGTGGTTTCCGAAAAGTATTTTTCGTTGATCCATATCTTGCCTTTTCCGTTGATTTCGATTTCAAGTTGAAACTGAGAGGGAACCGTCGCAGTTAATATTGTATTTTGCGCAAACACAGTAACTGGTACAAAAATCAGGACCGAGAGTGCAAACAGCCAGATAGAAATCAACCGCTTGTTTTTGTTACGTTTCATTTGGCTACCTTATTATTTTTACTCAGATACAACAACTTCTGATGTAAAGGTAATGGTTGTCGAATAATTCCCAGCTAAGGCCTTACCCCAATCTTCACTCTTTGCTCTTATTGCAACTCCTTGAATCAACATATTTGAATCGTCCGCCAGATATGCTTTTTCCGAAACAGAACCATCAACTTTTCCTGCAAATGTTACATAATTACCAGAATCCACAGCAAAACCAATTGCCTTTTCCGATTCAATTCCAAATTTATAAGGAATTGTTGTAGCAACATCTTCGCATTTAAAATCATCGTAAGTAACAGTAACTTTTAGATTTTTTCCATCAGCAAAACCAGTTGATTCTGTAACAGTTATATTTCCGATATTTGTATCAGTTGCGCCAAAAGTAATTTCCTGGTCAGCAGGAATATTTAGTGTGTATGTGGCGTCGGGTACCGTTGTGGTCAGTGTGGTTGTGTTTTCTGCAAAAACAGTGGTGGAAAAGGCGGATAATGATGCCAGCATCAATACAAGTGCAAGGGTCTTTTTCATGATTTTTCTTCCTTTCGGTTCTTTTATTTTACCCGAAGCGTGAGCTTCGTTTTGGCACCGTTTAGTGGCGTTTTTTCCTGATTCATTTTAAAACAGGAATATTTTAGTACAGCGTTTGGATAG
>CALWVH010000036.1 GCA_944384915.1 uncultured Clostridia bacterium
CGCCGCCGCCGGTGGAGATGTGGGTCATCTTGTCGGCGAAGCCCAGCTTCTCAACAGCTGCAGCGGAGTCGCCGCCGCCGATGATGGAGATAGCGCCGCTCTCAGCAACAGCCTTTGCCACAGCGATAGTGCCGCCAGCAAAGTTCTCCCACTCGGAAACGCCCATCGGTCCGTTCCAAACAACGGTACCGGCGTTCTTGATAGCCTCAGCAAACTTCTCGCGGGTCTTGGGTCCGATATCCAGGCCCATCCAGCCCTCGGGAATGTTGTCGGAGTTCACCAGCTGATAGTCAGCATCAGCAGCATAACGGTCAGCAGCGATGTTGTCCTCGGGGATCAGGAAGTTAACGCCCTTCTCCTTAGCCTTAGCCATCATATCCTTAGCCAGCTCCAGCTTGTCTTCCTCGCAGATGGAGGTGCCGATGGAGTAGCCCAGAGACTTCATGAAGGTGTAAGCCATGCCGCCGCCGATGATCAGGGTGTCCACCTTGTCGATCAGGTTGTTGATAACGCCGATCTTATCGGAAACCTTAGCGCCGCCCAGGATAGCAACGAAGGGACGCTTGGGGTTAGCCAGAGCGCCGCCCATAATGGAGATTTCCTTCTGAATCAGGAAACCGCACACAGCAGGCAGATAATCAGCAACGCCGGCAGTGGAAGCATGAGCGCGGTGAGCGGTGCCGAAAGCATCATTCACATAGATCTCAGCCATAGAAGCCAACTCTTTTGCAAAAGCAGGATCGTTCTTTTCCTCTTCCTTGTGGAAGCGAACATTTTCCAGCAGCTCAACCTCGCCGTCCTGCAGAGAAGCAGCGATGCTCTTAGCGCTCTCGCCGATCACGTCCTTTGCCATCTTCACTTCCTGGCCCAGAGCCTTGGAGAGGTAAGCGGCAACAGGAGCCAGAGAGTACTTCATGTTGAACTCACCCTTCGGGCGGCCCAGGTGGGAGCACAGGATGACCTTAGCCTTATGGTCCACCAGATACTTGATGGTCTTCATGGCCTCATTGATACGCTTGGGGTCAGCAATGTTGCCTTCAGCGTCAAAGGGGACGTTGAAATCGCAGCGAACAAGAACCTTCTTGCCGGCTACGTCGATGTCTTCGACAGTTTTTTTGTTGAGATAATTCATCTACGATACACTCCTTTTGCTTTGATTCTTCTTTTTCAAGAACTTGTGAAAGAAAATACAAAGTACTGTATTCATTGTATAACAAAATGAAATGGTTTTCAAGCGGTTTCGGTGGAAATCCCCCGGAAAGAAAAGAAAAATCCAGGCAGCTCCCTGAAAAAAGGGAGAAATACTGGGAAAACAGTGGATACCAGCCGCCCAAAAGGCAAGCAGGTGCTTATAGCTGGCGATAGGGGGAGGCATCCCAATCATATTCCCGCAGGCGGCCGCTGCTGCTCAGGGCAGGATACCCCCACTGGCGCAGCGCTTCATAGACGCCTACCGCCACAGAGTTAGAGAGGTTCAGGCTTCTGGCTTCGTCGATCATAGGGATGCGCACACAGCTGTCGGGATTTTCAAAGAGAAGTTTTTCGGGCAGTCCAGCAGTCTCCTTGCCGAACACCAGATAGGCGTTATCGGGATAAGATACATCGGAATGGGCTTTTTGCGCCTTGGTGGTAAAGTAGAAAAAATTTCCTGTGTTTTTTTCGAAAAATTGGGAAAGGCTTTCATAGTAGGTAATATCCAGAAGGTGCCAGTAATCTAATCCGGCACGTTTTAATTTTTTATCGTCAATGGTAAAGCCCATCGGGCCTACCAGATGCAGGCGTGCGCCAGTAGCGGCACAAGTCCGGGCGATATTGCCGGTGTTTTGTGGGATTTCCGGCTCCACCAATACGATATTGAGGGTTGGCAAAATGATCGACTCCTTTGTGTAGTTTGGAAGGAAACTCCTTCCGGGATGAATGAAATCCATAAAAGGGGGGAAGAGTATGAATATGATTTTTATCATAAAAATTTTACTGCTGATTGGGAGGTTCCGCTATATGATGAAAAGCACAATGAATGTTGTAAAAGGTGTCGGCCTGGGAATGCTGGCAGGCGCTGCCGTGACGATGGTAGGCAGCCAGGTGATGAAGACCGACAAAAAACAAATGAAGAAGAATGCAGGCAAGGCCATCAAGGCCATGGGCGACGTCATTGACGGCGTGCAGTATATGTTCAAATAAGAAACCAGCAGAGGCCGCCGTTGGGCGGCCTTTTTGTTTCCATTATTTATCGAACACTTACATCACATAAGCATCCCCGCTGGCCTGTGGGACCCAAGACATAAATCCCACAGCCGGAATCCTTGCCGCCTCCAGCTGCCGGGCATTTAATGGCCAACCCCCGGCCTGAAGGCTGCTCATAACAGCAGGCCAGCCGATTACAGCAACAATCTGCTGTCTGCATCCATTTGCATTGGGAAGTATTGGTACAGTGGCGCAGAGCCTCCAGCTCCAGATATTCCTGACAGGTCACGCCCCCCGCGTGGTATTCTCCATTACTGATGAGGATATGGGAGACCGCCAGCTCTTGGAACAAAGAGCTGAACCCAGAGGCAGTGCCGTGATGGGGCGCTTTTAAAATGTAGTATCCGTCATATAGGCAGTCGGCCAGTTGGTCAAGTGCTTCTGGCGTAATGTCCCCGGTCATCAGGATGTCGTCCATTCCAGGAGAAGTACGCCGGTTATGAAATACCAGTGAGGCCGCATTGGCTGCTTCGCTGTAAGCCGTCCGAGTGGAGGGCTGTTCCAGCAACTCTCGGATATCCGGCGCGGCAGGGCTCTGGTTCAGTTCCTCCCGCAGGCCGTCCATCACCTCCAGCAACTCCCGCAGGCGGTTTACATCCCGCAGGCACTTTTCCTCCAAAGCCCGGAGAGTGGGGGAGAAGTTGCGGCAGCACTGGGCATACATACGACAAAATTCTTCCTTATAGCTGAGAAAATCCTTTTCGACTCCGGTGCTGTAGGGGTTGGAGAGCAGCACATTCAGTTCCTCTGTCACCGATAGAAAAAGTTCTGGGAACGGGAACCCCTCTTTTCGAGGCCATAGAACTTCATAGTCCGTCCCGTCCCAGGAAAAGCAGTCGCCCCCGCCCAGTACGGTTACCCGGTTCAGCCCTGCCATAGAGCCGATTCGGTCAAAGGCCCGAAGAGAAAGGGTGTTTACCTGGGAGCAGCCGTTTTGCGGCGTGAGAAACAGGTGGGCAAACAGGGCAAAATCAATGAGGGGCAGGGTGCCATTGGGGCCTTCTGGCGAAGCAGGCAGATAGACCCGGCTAAAATAGCCGGGCCGGTTCTTTAATAGCAGCAAAAAGCCGTATAGATGATCCCGATGATAGTGGGTGAGAAGAAAGCGGCGGTCCTGTAAAGAAGCATACCGGGCGCCGATCTTCTGGATATAAGCGTCACAGGAAGTTTCTCCCTCCCGGATGTACTGGTTTACCGTGCCACAATCCACCATGAGCATGGTGGATTTTCCTCCGAGGACGATACACTCCCCATATTCCATGTTGTGCATTTCCAGCCAATGCATTTGATAAACTCCTCCTGAACTGCATTTTATCCAATGGTTCCCGGAGGAATCAGGCGGCTATAACGCACTCCTTCATAATAGCGATCCTCCCGCCATTCCCCGGTAAACAATACATTCCCCTGGGCGTCAAATTCCGTGCCGCGTCCATGACGCTTGCCATCTTTCCACATTCCTGTGTACACTAGGTTCCCTTGGGAGTCAAATTCCGTCCCTTCCCCGGTGGGCTGGTTGTCCTTCCATTTTCCCACAAACAGGGAGCCGTCCTCGGCCCGATAAGAGACTCCCGCGCCCTGACGCATTCCGTTTTCCATGCGTCCGGCAAATCGCAGGTTGCCATCTTTGTCAAAGAGGGAGCCCATTTTTCCCGGCACGCCGTTTTTCCAAAGCCCTACATGGAGGGAATGTTCTCCCTCCTGGAAGGTAGCACCAAGGCCATCCCGGTGGTTTTCCTTCCAGCCGCCGATGTAGCAGGGCTCTCCAGAGCGGTAATAGCACACGCCCCAGCCGTCCCGCTGATCGTTTTGATAGTCGCCCTCATAGGCAGTCACGCCATTTTCCAGTTCCGTGCGGCCGTGACCGGTGCGCATTCCGTCCAGAAGCTCTCCAAAATACAGACAGCTTTCTTCTGCGCTGATGATGATCCGTTTAGCGGCGGGTTTGCCCTCCAGAGGTGGTGTGTTTTCTTCCTGCGTAGCCTGAGCAGATCGTGAAAGCCGCTCATGATCTGCCAGAACAGGCCCCTTGGCTCGTTTTACCGCCACCCGATACCGGGTAGGGGCGGGCTGGGGTTCTACATCCACGTGGTATACCTCATGGTCAGCTGCATAGCTGTCCGGCGGGATAGGGGCTTCCTGTACCACAGTAGGGGCGGGTTTCTCCTCCTCGGGTACAGCGGGAGCGGGTTCCTCCGCCGGAGTCTCTTCTTCTTTTATTATAGTAGGCTCCTCTTCCGGCTGTGTAGGGGGAGCCGGTTCCTCTGAAATAAAGGGGGAAAGGTCTTCCAGTCTTCCGGCTTCCTGCTCCAGGCGCAGACGCAGTGCCTGTTCCTCCTGAGTACAGTAGCAGAAATCCCCCAGACTGGTGGCGGCGATGAGGCTTGGTTCTCCGGCCTGTGCATTTACGGCACTTTGATGGGCGGTTCCAGGCGTATAGGGGCAAGGGAACAGGTATTGCCGGCGGTACTGTCCGATTTCCGGAAGAAGATCTAGGCGCAAGATTTGATTTTGATTCAATACGGGTTCCAAAATCACCATGGGTCGGTCGTCACCGGGGCGAAAATAGGTGCTTTTTTCCCAATAGTTTTCCCGATAAAGCACACGGGAAACCAGCCTTCCTTCTGAATTGCGGAGAAGCAAAGCGGTGCCACCTGCCACAGGGAGCGTTTCTTCCATGGTGATTTTATCAACTTTTTTGCACCATTTCAGGCGCTTGCGATGAATCTTTCCTTTATAACGGGAAAGTCTGCCCCCGGAAGCCTCTTCTCCTGCGGTGTGGGCAGAACGCCCTGTCTCGAAAAAGCGGCGGCGCATCTGAGAGAGAGGCCCTTGAAACTGCTCGGTACTATCATAAGGAGAAAGACAAATCGAATAAAAAACGGGTTGCCGTCCGGTGGATTGCTGTATCATGAAAAATCCTCCTGAAAGCGGATATTATAAATAAAGAAAAGGAATTTATACCTATGTATTATTATAGCACATTCTATTATAGCACACTCTTCTCCCGATAGGAACTGTAGAGAAAAGAGAAGTTTGAAAAAAGTAGCAGTTTTTAGAAGAAAAAAAGAAAATCCCCTTTTTCACAATGGAAGAGAATGGTATAATATAAAAACTGACGCTGTAAATCAGGGCATACAGCCTACAAATTCGGAAAATACAGGGAGTGCATAAAGAATGGAGAAATTTACCCAGTGGCTCATAAGTTGGCTTCAGAATATAGCCCCCAGAATTTTTGGGGCCGCAATCGTTTTACTGATCGGTTGGCTTCTTTCCAAAGCATTGGTCAAGCTGTTAAAAAAGGCATTGGAACGAGGCAAAGCGGAAGCAGGGGTGATAACCTTTGTGGGTTCGCTGGTAAACATCGGGTTAAAAGTGCTTATCGGCATTACCGCTGCGGCACAGCTTGGCTTTGATGTGACTTCCATTATCACCGCTATTGGCGCTTTGGGCGTTACCATTGGTCTGGCGCTCAAAGACAGTATGAGTAATGTAGCCAGCGGTGTACAGATCCTGTTTAATCATACCTTCCGTGTGGGAGATTACCTAACAGTGGACGGGGTAGAAGGAACAGTAGATCGTATCGAGATTATGTATACGGCACTGCGCACCTTTGATAATAAGGAGATCATCATCCCCAACTCGGAGCTTACCGCCAGTGTCATCACCAATTATACCGCACAAAAGACCCGCCGCCTGGATCTGACCTATTCGGTTTCCTATTCCACCGATCTAGCAAAGGCCAGAAGCGTTTTGGAAGAACTCATCGCCGCCAACGAAAAGGCATTGGATGATCCTGCTCCTTTGGTAGCAGTGGGTGAGCACAAAGATAGCAGCATTTTGATGGTAGTCAAGGTGTGGTGCGCCACCGATAATTACTGGCCGCTGTATTTTGAGATGCAGGAATCGGTCAAAAATGCTTTTGATGCTGCCGGGATCGAGATTCCTTTCCCGCAGATCGATGTCCACCATACCCCGTGAGGAGGCAATAACGTGAAACAAGAAAAATACCACATCAAGACGGCTGTGGGGCTGGAACAATTACCCCAGGCCGCAGAAATACGACAGGAGGTCTTTGTGGAAGAGCAAGGCTTCCACAATGAGTTTGATGAAATCGACCCCATCGCCGTGCATCTTCTGGTGATGGAAGGGGAGACCCCTGTAGCAGCAGGGCGAACCTATCCCGATGAAACCGGAAAAGTATGGCATCTGGGGCGCATCTGTGTACGCAAACCCTGGCGGGGCTGCCAGTTGGGCCGCATGGTAATGGAGGGGCTGGAAAACGCTGCGAAAGAGCGGGGCACTGAGAAATTCATGCTATCCGCCCAAGTGCAGGCAAAGGGATTTTATGAAAAGTTGGGATATCATCCCTATGGGCAAGAGTACCTAGACGAATTTTGTCCCCATATTGCTATGGAAAAAACAATATTGTAACTTTTTTCCAGCACCTTGTTGTGATAGAATAAGAAAGGTTTCATGTAACGTGCTTTTCTGAAACTGCGGGTCGTGCCCGTAAATTTTGATTTGGAAAAAGGAAGAATGCTATGATCTTCAGCAGCCTGTTATTTATGTTTGTTTTTCTGCCGCTGGTGCTTATCGTTTATTATCTAGTGCCTCGGCAATTCCGAAATCTGGTTTTGTTTATTTTCAGCTTGGTGTTCTATGCCTGGGGCGAACCGGTGTATATTCTGCTCATGCTGTTCACCGCCTTTATCGATTACTTTAACGGCGCTATGGTGGACAAGTTTCGCCAGCGGCCCAAGATTGCAAAGGCGTTTGTGATCGAGAGTGTCATCGTCAACCTGTCCCTGTTGGGCTTCTTCAAATACGCCGGGTTGTTTACTTCTACTTTCAATTCCCTTACCGGTCTGGGAATTCCCGTGCCGGAGGTAGCGCTGCCCATCGGTATCTCCTTCTATACCTTTGAGTCCATGTCCTATACCATCGACATTTACCGCGACCGTGCACCCCGGCAGCACAGCATCATCAACTACGGCGCGTATGTGTCCTTCTTTCCCCATCTGGTGGCGGGCCCTATCGTGCGCTATGAGGATATGGCGTTGCAGCTTACCAACCGTAAAGAGAGCCTGCAAAAGTTTACCGCTGGTGCGCAGCGTTTTCTGGTGGGCTTGTTTAAAAAGGTCATCATCGCCAATAATGTAGCAGCGCTGGCCGACAAGGTAGAGTATCTGGGTTCTCCTTCTACTCTCACCGCGTGGATGGGCATCCTCGCCTTCACCTTCCAGATCTACTTTGACTTTTCCGGTTATTCTGATATGGCTATCGGTCTTGCCAAAATGTTTGGCTACGAGATCCCCGAAAACTTCCGCTTGCCCTATATTTCCCACAGCGTTCGGGAGTTTTGGAACCGCTGGCATATTACCCTGGGTACCTGGTTCAAAGAATACGTGTATTTCCCGTTAGGCGGCAGCCGGGGCGGTACCCTGATGACAGTCCGCAATATGGCTATCGTATGGCTGCTCACCGGCATCTGGCACGGTGCAAGCTGGAACTATGCCCTATGGGGTATCTACTTCGGTGTGCTGATTATTTGTGAAAAGCTGTTCTTTGGCAAAATTCTGGAAAAGATCCCCAAGTTCTTCTCCTGGCTCTATAGTTTTGTGGCTGTGGTTATCGGTTGGGTGTTCTTTTCCTATGAGGATATTATGCAGGCGTTCCAGATGTTGGGCGCTATGTTTGGCGTCGGTACCGTGCCGGTAGACAATCAGGGCCTGTACTGCCTGCTCACCTTTGGTCCCACTTTGGTTATCGCCGCTTTGTGCAGCTCGCCATTGGCGGGAAAACTCACCGAGAAAATGCGTACCGGCAACACCTTGAGCAAGGCCGTCTGGACCGTTGGTTATTGCGCTCTGTTGGTGGTATCTGTATGCTTCCTGGTGGATAATTCCTACAACCCGTTCCTGTATTTCCAGTTCTGAGAGGAGGAGACCGACCGTGAAAGAAAAATTGAAAACGATCCTGAAAACCTGTGGCTGGGAGCGTTGTATTGTGGCCATGTTCCTGGTATTGGTTATGGCGGTGGGCGCTGTATCTCTCATTGTTTTGCCTAAAGAGGACTTTTCCCCGGATGAGAACCGGATGTTGGAGGAGTTCCCCAGTGTCAGTGGGGAGAGCCTTATCGACGGCAGCTTTATGACCGGTGTGGAGAACTTTATTTCCGACCACTTTATGCTCCGCCGGGATTTCATCGCCATGCATACCCAGATCATGTTGGCTACCGGTAAAAAAGACCTGGCATCCAATTACGGCACGGTTCCGGCAGAGGGCGGCGTGTATTTTGGAAAAAACGACCATATTTACGAAGTACTTCTCCCACCCGACCGCACGACGGTGTTTGAGGATAACATCACGTCTATTACCGGTTTTAGTGCTAATGCGGGCCTGCCGCTCACTATTTTGGCGGTGCCTTCCGGCGCTCAAGAGCAGGCGGCAAATCTTCCGGCTTTTGCTCCGGAGTACGATCAGCGGGAAGCGCTGAAAGCCATTGAAGAGTTGGCCGACGAAAACACTACGGTAGTGGATACCTTTGATGCACTTTCGCTAGAAAACGGCGACTACTATTATAAAACCGACCACCACTGGAATCTGGAAGGCGCTTTTGTAGGCTATACGGAGATGGCAAAGGCCATGGGCTTTACGCCGGTTTCCCGGGACCAGTATGAGTTTGAGAAGGTTTCCGACAGCTTTTATGGCACCCTGTATTCCAAAGCCATCTACTGGTGGCAGCAGCCGGATGATTTCTATTTGCCTCGCTATAAGGGAGAAAACACCCTCACCCAGCAAACCGGAGAGAATGTTCGCGACGACCTGTTCTGGACGGAATATCTGGAAGAGAAGGATAAGTATTCCACCTTCTTGGGTGGCAACCACAGTGTGGATGTAATCCGCAACAGTGCTGTGAAAGAGGGAAAGCTCCTGCTTATCAAAGATTCCTATGCAAATTGCATGATCCCCTTCCTGGCCCAGCATTTTGCCGAGATCCATGTGGTAGACCTGCGGTATTTCAATCAGGATATCTACCAGTATATCGAGGAAAATGATATTACCCAACTGGCGGCCGTGTACAGTATCAAGCAGCTCTGCGATACTGATGTAGCAAGTAAATTGCTGCGATAAATGATTTCTCTAACCCCCGTTTTCCTGTTAAGGGAGAACGGGGGCTTTTTTATTATGCAAAGTAGGATTGTAAAGGTTGGTTTAGTAAATCGCGTGAAAAAGCACGAAAATTGGAGATAGGATTCAGTCTTTTTACCAAACAACTTCTTGACATTCCCGGGATTTTTGCTACAATAAAGTAGTAAATAAAGGGTGCTGCCTACAAAATCAATATGGGCAGAGCTTTTTGTATCCCGTTTTTGAAGGGAGGCAGTTGCATTGGAGATTCTTATGGGGGTTGCTGCATCAGAGGGCTATGCCATAGGAAGGTTGTATATCCATCTAGAAAAAGCGGAGATTACTGTGCCTCGGAAAGCACAAGATCCCGATCTGGAAACCAGCCGTTTTTTGCAGGCGAGAGAACGTGCGTGTGCAGAATTAGGTGTTTTATATCATCGGGCATTGGCCCGGGTAGGCGAGCACCATTCCAGTATTTTTAAAATCCACCTTGCCCTTTTGCAGGATCAGGATTTTTTTCTGGAAGTAAGAGATTGCATCCGGGAAAAAGGGGTAACTGCTGAGATGGCCGTCCAGGAGGTAGGCCAGCGCTTTTTCCGGATGTTTGAAGAAATGGACGACGATTACATGAAAGCCCGTGGGGCGGATGTACGGGATATCGTGTCCCGCCTTCTGTGGTTTTTGCTGGAGGCAAAGGATCAGCAGGAAATTCCGTGGCTGCCAGAAGGAGCAGCTGGAATTTTAGCGGTAGAAGAGATTATGCCCAGCCAAACGATCCGTTTGGATGCAGAGCGTGTGGAGGGCGTGATTACCCGTACCGGTTCCCGCACATCCCATTCAGCAATTCTTGCAAGGTCCCTGCACATCCCGGCGATTACAGGAGTCGGAGAGGCTTTTGATCTGTTAAAAGATGGAAGCATGGTAATTCTGGATGGGTTCCGTGGAAAAGTGATCCAGGACCCAGATGAAGAGGTGCTGAATCTCTACCGGCAGAAGATGGAGGAGTACCAACGGCAGCAAAAGGTGTTGGAATCCTATAAAGGAATGCGTGCCGTTACGCTGGATGGTACAGTGGTGGACCTTTGTGCCAACATCAGCCATCCCAACGATATGGATGAAGTATTGGACATCGGCGCAGATGGGGTAGGGTTGTTCCGTACCGAATTTCTGTTTATGTATTGGGGAAGGCTTCCAACAGAAGAGGAGCAGTTTTTCTCCTATCGCATGGTGCTGGAACAAATGCAGGGAAAACGGGTGATTATCCGTACGCTGGATATTGGCGCGGACAAGCAGGTGCCCTATTTAAAAATGGAACGGGAGGAAAACCCGGCTATGGGCAGAAGGTCTATCCGTTTTTGCCTGGAAAATCAAGAGTTGTTTCTCACCCAGCTGCGCGCCTTGCTGCGAGCTGCCCGATATGGGAAACTGTCTATCCTTATCCCGATGGTGGTATCAGTGGAGGAAGTGCAGAGCGTACGAAAGCTGCTGGAGAAAGCTGCCAACGATTTGGAACAGGAGGGAATCCCTTATAGCAAAGAATACGAATTTGGAGTAATGATTGAAACCCCGTCTGCGGCGTTAATCAGTGACCTTTTAGCGCCTCATGTAGACTTTTTCAGTATAGGTACTAACGACTTGATACAGTTCACCATTGCCGCTGACAGAGAGAATCCTCATGTGGCTGCATTGTGTGACGCACATCAGCCGGCCGTTCGCAGGCTCATCGAAATGACAGTAAGAAATGCCACCCAAGCAGGTGTACGAGTATCGGTGTGTGGTGAAGCGGCGGCAGACCCTTCTATGACGCGGTTCCTCCTTTCTTTGGGGGTGCAGGAGCTGTCTGTAGCACCTGCCTCTCTGTTGGAGATCCGGCATACCATACAATCGATGAATCTGTCAAAATAAATTTTACCGGGAAAACCTCAGTCTCGTCATGGAACGATCACATTCATGAGATATGATTATCGGAGAGAAAGTCCGGGCTAACACAGGCCGAAAGCGGGCATCGCTTTCGGCCTGTGTTTTGAGATGCGGATGTAGTTGTTTGTAGAATAAGTCCAATGGTATTAAGTCAAGAGGGTAATTCACGGAAAGAACAGAAGAAAACGCCATAGAAGAGCTATGTAAGCAACAAAAAGGCAACAGTAACCAAAGCCCTGCCCCCTTGAGAAATATTGAAACAGGGCTTGGACACCAGAGCGGCAAGCGGTGCGCTTAGCCCTCCGGCGGGGTATACAGGCGGTTGTCCTTCAGCAGCCGAAAGACCAACCGAACCAGTTTTCTGGCAGTTAAAGCGAGTGCTCGTTTGTGCTGGTACTTGTTGACCTCTTTGAATTTGAGGTCATAGTAACGCCGGAACTCGGAGTCGCATCTTCTCACAGAATTGGCGGCTTCCAGCAGATAATAGCGGAGATAGCGGTTTCCAGATTTAATCATCTGCGAGTGCTCCGCTTCAAATTCACCGGATTGGTGCTGTGTCCAGACAAGGCCGGCAAACTTGGCGACAGAGGCTTGGGAATCGAAACGGTGGATATCGCCAATTTCAGCAATAATACCGGCGGAGTAAACCTTGCCAATGCCGGGAATAGAGGTCAGGGTATTTGGGATAATCTCAAACTGCTGTTCAATGGCCTTATCCAGAACCTTGGCCTGTTCCTTCAGCGCCCGCATGGAGGCGATAGATACAGACATTGCCTGGTTCACGGTATCGTTCACAGTCTTGGGCAGACGGTAAGATCCTCTGGCCGCAGTTTGTATCACTTTGGCCACGGCATTCGGATTGGCAAATCTGCCGCGGCCTGTTTCGGCAATAAAAGCTGTCAGTTCGTCCAGATCGGCGTTTGCCAGATCGTCCACAGTCTCAAAGTGTTCCATGAGCGCAATGGTGGTGGCGCTGGTATTCTGAATGTCC
>CALWVH010000037.1 GCA_944384915.1 uncultured Clostridia bacterium
ACCGCGCCTTTTACGGTGTGAAGCTTCTCTCCACCAAGGACGGCCTGTTTACCAACGCCATTTACGGCTTTATGACCATGCTCCAAAAGCTCAAGGACGAATCCCAGCCCGACGCCGTGGCCATTGCCTTTGACCTGAAAGCCCCCACCTTCCGCCACAAGATGTATGCCGGCTATAAGGCCCAGCGCAAGGGAATGCCCCCGGAACTGGCCCAGCAGATGCCCACCCTCAAGGAACTGCTCACCGATCTGGGATATCCCCTGATTGAGTGTGAGGGCTTTGAGGCCGACGATATTCTGGGAACCCTTGCCAAAGCCTGCGAGGACACCGGAAACGAATGCCTCATTGCCACCGGTGACCGGGACAGCCTGCAATTAGTAGCCCCTCACGTGAGCGTGCGCCTTGCGGCCACCAAATTCGGGCAGCCCCAGGTGACCCTCTATGATGAAGCCCGGGTCAAGGAGGAATACGGCGTAACCCCGCCCCAGATGATCGATATCAAGGCCATTCAGGGGGATTCCTCCGACAACATCCCCGGCGTGGCGGGTATCGGCCCCAAGGGCGCAGGAGAGCTGGTGCAGAAATACGGCAGCCTGTCCTATATCTACGACCATCTGGACGAGCTGGACATTAAACCCGGCATGCGTAAGAAGCTGGAAGCCGGTAAAGAGTCCGCCTTTTTAAGTTATGAGCTGGGTACTATTCGCCGGGACGCTCCCATTGATATCGATCCCCAGCACTACTTGCCCAAGCCCGGAGATCGTGCCGCTGCCGCACGGCTGATGGCCAAGCTGGAGCTGTTCTCCCTGCTGAAAAAGCTAGAACTGGAAGAGGAGTCTCTGGCTGGCGGCGCAGCGGAGGAAGAAGCCGCCGAGCTGCCTTTGCCGGAAGTGCGGGAATATGAGGACGGCGCGGCTCTTCTGCCTCTGCTAGAAGAGCAAAAGCGCGCAGATTTTGTCCCGCTGTATGGGGAAGATCATTCTATACAATTTGTATTATTAAACCACAAAAATACCATTTATAAAATTCATGCTGACCCGGCATTTTTACGAGCACTGTGCAAGAATCCCCTTATCCGTAAGAACCTCCACGATTCCAAGCCTTTTTTGGCGGCATTGGAAAAGCTGCCCTCCACTGCCCTGGAAACAGGCATCCCGTGGGAAGGCGGCGGCATGGACACCATGCTGGCGGCATACCTACTGAATCCTTCTGCCAGTGGATACGGTATTTTGCGGCTGGCCCAGGAATATCAGCTGCCTGTACCCGCATTAGAGGACGAAAAATGCCGGGAAGCGGCGGTGCTCCCCGCCCTGTGCGACCGGCTGACCCGCGCCATTGATGAAAATGACCAGCGCTCCCTGTTGGAGATCATGGAAATGCCTCTGGCCCGAGTATTGGCCCGGATGGAGGATGTGGGCTTCGGTGTGGACGCAGAGGGTATCCGTGCCTTTGGTATCACGCTACAAATGGAGATCAACGAGGTACAGGCCCAGATCATCGAAGAAGTGGGGTACGAGTTCAACATTAACTCTCCCAAACAGCTGGGCGAAGCCCTCTTTGGCAAACTGGGACTGCCTCACGGCAAGAAAACCAAAACCGGCTATTCCACCAATGTGGACGTACTAGAAAAGCTGCGGTATGACCACCCGGTGGTAGAGCGGGTGCTGCGGTACCGCACCCTGACCAAATTAAAATCCACCTACTGCGATGGCCTGCTCAAGGTGATCGGGCAGGATGGCCGTATTCATTCCAGCTTTAACCAGACCGAGACCCGCACCGGACGTATCAGCTCCACCGAGCCCAACTTGCAGAATATTCCTGTTCGCACCGAACTGGGCAGAGAGCTTCGCCGGTTCTTTACCGCCCGTCCCGGCTGGGTACTGGTGGACGCAGACTATTCCCAGATCGAACTGCGGGTGCTGGCCCATGTAGCCAACGATAAAAATATGATCGACGCGTTTTTAAACGGCGAAGATATTCACCGTGCCACCGCCGCCCAGGTGTTCCACCAGCCGCCGGAGATGGTCACACCCCTCATGCGTTCTCGGGCAAAGGCTGTCAACTTCGGTATCGTATATGGTATCGGCGCCTTTTCCCTGTCGCAGGATATCGGCGTCAGCCGCAAGGAAGCTGGAGACTATATCGACGCTTATCTGGAGCACTATTCCGGCGTGCGGGATTATATGGAAAAGGTAGTGGCCGAAGCCAAGGACAAGGGCTACTCCGAGACCATTTTTGGTCGGCGGCGGTATCTGCCGGAGCTGAGTTCCAGTAACTTCAATATGCGCTCCTTTGGGGAGCGGGTGGCCCGGAATATGCCCATTCAGGGGGCGGCGGCGGATATTATCAAGCTGGCCATGATCCGGGTGGAGAACCGGCTGGAAAAGGAAAAGCTCCGTGCACGGCTCATCTTGCAGGTACACGACGAACTGATTGTAGAAGCCCCGGAGGAAGAGGCCCAGCAGGTGGCCGCACTGCTCAAGGAGGAAATGGAGAGCGCCGTCCAGCTTTCGGTGCCCATGGTGGCCGACGCCAATATCGGCAAAACCTGGTATGACGCTAAGGGATAAAATGCGCTTTACACAGACTTAAAAACCGGACGGAAACAGAGGATAATATTATGAGTTTAACAGTGAATATCTATTATTCAGGGGAAAATGGTTCGGCCCGTAAGTTTGCTGAAGAAATGATGTCCAGTGGCACTGTTGCAGCAATCAGAAAAGAAAAAGGGAATCTAAAATATGAATATTTTTATCCTGTAGAAGATGCGGAAACGGTTTTGCTTATAGATAGCTGGGAAAATCAAGAGGCAATCGATCTTCATCATGGTACGGAAATGATGCAGAAGATTATGGAACTTCGAGAAAAATATAACCTGCATATGAAAGTGGAAAGATTTGTTTCCGACGATGTTCCGGTAACGGACAGGCAATATATCAAAGAATAAAATAAGGAGGAATCCCTATGCCAACTGTTACGTTAGGACGCACCGGCATTACCACCGACAAAAACGGCTTTGGCGCCCTGCCGGTACAGCGCGTTTCCAAAGAAGAGGCCGCTTATCTGCTGCGCAAAGCCTTTGATGGCGGCATCACCTTTTTTGACACCGCCCGCAGCTATACCGACAGCGAGGAAAAGCTGGGTTATGCCTTTGAAGGGATGCGGAACAAGCTGTTTATTGCCACCAAAACCCCTTCCACTACGGTAGAAGGATTCTGGAAGGATTTGGAGACCAGCCTGCGTCTTTTAAAAACCGACTACATCGATATTTACCAGTTCCATAACCCCGCTTTTTGCCCCAAGCCCGGCGACGGCACCGGTCTGTATGAAGCCATGCAGGAGGCAAAAGCACAGGGAAAAATCCGCTTTATCGGCCTCACTAACCATCGGGGGCCTGTGGCAAGGGAGGCTGTGGAGTCTGGCCTATACGACACCCTGCAATTCCCCTTCAGCTATCTGGCCAGCGAAAAAGATGAAGAGTTGGTACACCTGTGCAAGGAGAAAAACGTGGGCTTTATCTGCATGAAGGCCCTGTCCGGTGGGCTGATTACCCGTTCCGACGCCGCCTATGCTTATCTGGCCCAGTTTGACAATGTGCTGCCCATCTGGGGGGTGCAGCGGGAAAAAGAGCTGGACGAGTTCCTTTCCTACATAGAGAATCCGCCGGTAATGACGGAAGAAATTCGGCAGCTGATTGCTCACGACCGCAAGGAACTCATCGGTGATTTCTGCCGTGGCTGCGGCTACTGCCTGCCATGTCCGGCACAGATCGACATTCCCACAGCGGCAAGAATGTCCCTGCTGCTGCGCCGTTCCCCCACTGCCGGACATCTCACCGAAAAAACACAGGAAATGATGGCCCGTATCGATAACTGCATCCACTGCAACCACTGCGTCAACCACTGTCCCTATGGACTGAACACCCCGGAGCTTCTGCGCCGAAACTATGAGGACTATAAGACGTTCCTGTAATTTTCAGTAAAAAGTAAAAGGCCGGCGTACTGGCCGGCCTTTTTTATTTCTTAACTTATAAGGCGTCCTCAATGGCTTTAATGAGAATTTTTAGCGCCTTGATGCGGGCATATTTTTTATCCTGGCTCTCAATAATATGCCAAGGGGCAAACTCTGTAGAGGTCTTTTGCAGCATATCGTTTACTGCCACCTCATACTGGGGCCACTTTTCCCGGTTGCGCCAGTCCTCGTCAGTGATCTTCCACTGCTTTTCCGGGGTGTTCTGACGGTCGGTAAACCGGCGAAGCTGTTCGTCTTTGTCGATATGAATCCAGAACTTGACCACCACGGCGCCCCAGTCGGTAAGCTCTTTTTCGAACTCATTGATTTCTTGATACGCCCGTTTCCAGTCGTTTTCTGTACAGAACCCCTCAATGCGCTCTACCATGACACGCCCATACCAGGTGCGGTCAAAAATGGCGATGTGTCCCGTCTTGGGAATCTTGGTCCAGAATCGCCACAGGTAGTGCCGGTTTAGTTCCGGCTTAGTGGGGGCGGCAATGGGGATTACCTCATAGCCCCGGGGGTCCAGGGCCGCAGAGATTCGTTTGATGTTTCCGCCTTTGCCGGCGGCATCCCAGCCTTCATAGGCCACGATCACCGGCACCTTGCGGCGATACAGCTTATAATGCAGGGCATTGAGCTTCTTTTGCAGCCGAGCAAGCTCTCTCTTATACTTTTCATCGGTAATGGTTTTATCCTCCAATGTCACCTCCGACAGTAGAGGGGTATGCACGGTGTTAAAGGGCTTGGGAGCCGGGATTCCCTTGGCACTGCTGATGGAAAGTCCTTGCTTTTTATCCTCGATGACTTCTGCTACTGCGTCCACTACGGTGCGGTAGATACTCAGCAAGGCGGCTTGGCTATCGTTGCTGCAAACCACGTGCCAGGGGGCGTTGGGGGTATTGGTGTATTCCAGCATCTCGTCCCAGACCCGATAATACAGATTATAGTGCTTGTTGCGCCAGCGGTCCTTTTCCGTGACACGCCAGGCGGTGTTTTTATCCTCCTCCAGCTTATCAAACCGGGCTTTTTGCTCCTTTTGGCTGATATGCAGGAAGAATTTCAGTACCAGATACCCGTTATCAGTAAGCTGGCGCTCAAAGGTATTGATATTGTTCATACGGCGCAGATTCTCCGCGTCGGAAAGGTCCTCCTCCACCCGGGCGATGGAGACATCCTGATACCAGCTTCGGTCCAGAATGGACATAAGACCCTGTTCCGGCAGGTTCTGCCAGTGCCGCCACATAGGCGGGCGGCGCTTTTCTGCTTCGGTAGGTTCCGCGGTAGAAAACACCTTAAAGCCCCGGGGATCAAAGTTCAGAATCAGGTCCGAGATAATACCGCCCTTGCCGGCAGCACCCCAACCTTCAAACAGGATAATCACCGGCACTTTGGCTTCTTTGATCCGCTGGGGAAGGGTTTCCAGTTCCTTTTCCAGCTTTTTGGACTGCTTTTTAAATTCCTCCTTGGTAACGGTAGCTTTCATATTGACAGAATCCAGCATGGAAAATCCTCCGTTCCTCTCTTCCGCTTCTGCTTGGCAGAAAGGGAGCTTTTCTTTTTAGTATACATCATTTTACAATAAACTTAAAGAATATTTTTGATTTTTATATAGGAAGTGACGAATTTGAACCAGCCTTTGCTCTCCCAGACACAACAGGAACGGTTGCCTGTGTTTCTTTTGGAATGGTACGACCGGACCCGGCGTATTTTGCCCTGGCGGGAAGATCCCCAGCCCTATTATGTGTGGCTTTCTGAAATTATGCTCCAGCAGACCCGGGTAGAGGCAGTAAAGCCCTATTTTTCCCGGTTTTTAGAAACGCTGCCTACCATTGGGGCTTTGGCAGAGGCATCTGAAGAAACACTCTTAAAATTGTGGGAGGGCCTTGGATACTACAGCCGGGTACGCAATCTGCAAAAGGCGGCCAAGGTGGTCATGGAAGAATACGGGGGGCAGCTCCCCTCTGATCCCCTTTTGCTGGAAAAACTGCCCGGAATCGGCAGCTATACTGCCGGAGCCATTGCGTCTATTGCTTTTGGAGTTGCAGTCCCGGCTGTGGATGGGAATGTGCTGCGGGTTATTTCCCGGGTAAGTGCCAGCCGGGAGGACATTGCCTCCCCCAAATGTAAGCGGAATATGGAACTAGAAGTGAGGAAGATCATCCCCAAAGATCGAGCCGGGGATTTTAACCAGGCCTTAATGGAGCTGGGAGCTATGGTGTGTTTGGGCAACGGGGAGCCAAAATGCCTGTGCTGTCCGCTGCAAAGCATTTGTTTGGGGTTTCAGCAGGGAGTTGCCGCAGAACTGCCGGTAAAGGCCCCAAAAAAGCCCCGGAAAAAAGAGGAGCGTACGGTTTTGCTTCTTCACTGTGGGGATACCTTTGCCTTGCACCAGCGAAAACAAAAAGGGTTGTTGGCTGGGATGTGGGAGCTTCCCTCTCTGGATGGAAAGAAAAGCCCAGAAGAAGTAGAAGAATGGCTGCGAGAACAGGGGGTACAGGTGATATCCCTGCGGGAAGCGCCTGACGCTACCCATATTTTCACCCATGTGGAGTGGCATATGACAGGTTTTTTTGCAGAGCTTTCCCAGCCGCTGCCGGGATTTTTCTGGGCAGACCATCAGGCATTGGAGCAGCAATATGCATTACCCTCCGCTTTTAAAGCCTATTTTGGAGAGTTGGGGCTGAAAAAAGCAAAATCTGTGAAAAAATAAAAATTAAATTCGAAAAAGGAATTTTATGGTACGATTCTCCCCTGCGCAACCAACAGTTGCGGCCATTCAACCGGTAGTTGGTAGATTTTTTCTTGGTTTTCCTCGATACTGGAACCAGAGTCCCCATAAGATTCAAGAAGGGAGAGTATATATGAACCTAATAATGGCAGAACGATTTGCCCAGCTTCGAAAAAAGGCGGGGCTTTCCCAGGAGGAACTGGCAGAAAAATTGGGGATCAGCCGTCAGGCGGTTTCCAAATGGGAGAGGGCCGAGTCCTCCCCGGATACAGATAATTTGATCGCCCTGTCCAAACTCTATGGTCTTTCGTTGGATGAACTGCTTTTGCTGAACCAACCAGAGAAAAAAGAGGAGTCGGAAGCAGAAAAGTTTCACCGGCAGGCCCAGACGTTTGAACAGCAAATCCATGATGAGATGAACGGCTGCCCCACCTTTTCCTATGAACAGGACCCTTTTGAGCAGGAGGCTCCGGCAGCGCCCCAGCCACCTTATCCGTTTGATGAGGAAAACGGGAGAGATACTCAGCCCCAGGAGCCCTTTTGGCAAGAGCCTCCATCGTTTGTGGAGAAAGACTCCTCAAACGAAGCGGTAGAAGCCATACAGGACCAGCGGCGGGAAACGTGGTGGCATATCCATGTAGGGATTGACGCATCTTTTCCGGTAATTATTACCTTCCTGTATTTAGCGGCCGGCTTTTGTTTTCAGTGGTGGCATCCGGCTTGGCTTTTGTTCCTCACGATCCCTATCTATTACGCAGGGCTGTATGGAAGCTATCCCGTGCTAGTGACCCTCCTGTTTTTGCTGGCGGGATTTTGTTTCAACTGGTGGCATCCGGCTTGGCTTTTATTTCTTACTATCCCCCTGTTCTATACTCTGTACCATCCCCATAAAAAGGACGCAAAACAAGAGGAAGAAACAGAAGAAATATCGTCCTAAGAAATCGCCAGTTTGTTTTGCTTTTTTTGTGGCAGTGCGGTATGATAGAGGCATAGAGAAAAGAAAGGACGTTGCCCTATGCGCATTTTAGGAATCGAAAGCTCCTGCGATGAGACTGCCGCCGCTGTGGTAGAGGATGGCCGGAAGGTGCTCTCCAATATCGTGGCTTCCCAGGTGGAAGAACATAAACTATACGGAGGCGTGGTGCCGGAGATCGCTTCCCGCCGTCACAGCGAGGCCATTTCCGGGGTAGTGCGGGAGGCGCTGGAACAGGCAGACTGCACGCTGGAGGATATCGACGCTATTGCCGTTACCTACGCCCCGGGCCTCATTGGGGCCCTGCTGGTGGGGGTGAATTTTGCCAAGGGTTTGGCTTTGGCCAGCGGCAAGCCGCTGGTGCCGGTGCATCACCTACGCAGCCATATTGCCGCCAACTATCTGACGAATCCGGAGCTAACGCCTCCATTTTTGTGCCTGGTGGTGTCCGGTGGGCACACCCATATTATTGAGGTCCAGGATTACACTCGGTTGCACGTCATCGGCCGCACTCGGGACGACGCCGCCGGGGAGGCTTTTGATAAGGCGGCCCGGGCCATGGGAATGCCCTATCCTGGAGGAATCCATCTGGATAAGCTGGCGGAAACGGGAAATGATCGGGCGTTTTCTTTCCCCCATCCCAGTGTGACCGGCGCACCTCTGGATTTCAGTTTTTCCGGACTGAAAACCGCGGTGATCAATCTGCTGCACAATGCCCAGCAAAAGGGCCAGGAAGTATGTATTCCAGACTTGGCGGCTTCTTTCCGTCGTGCGGTGGTGGATTGTTTGGTAAAGAATACCGTGGCCGCAGCCAGGCAGACCGGCGCGAAAAAAATAGTCATTGCCGGCGGGGTTTCCGCTAACCGGCTGCTCCGGGCACGGCTCCAGGAAGAATGCCAAAAGAACGGCTGGGAATTTTTCCGGCCAGAACTTTGCTACTGCGGAGATAATGCCGCTATGGTAGGCGCGCAAGGATATTATGAATTTTTGCAGGGAAATCTGGCGGGTATGGAGCTGAACGCCTGTGCCAATATGGCGGTGGATACTTTGCAATAACCAAAAGGCAGCGGTTATCCCGCTGCCTTTTTTATCCTTATACATTTTTGTTTGAAAAGTCACCCTTACAAAAACGCAGTACAACTAAATTGATTTAAAATAGAAAGCAGTATTATGAAAAACCAGATGCAATTAACTAAAATATAAGAATAAATATGTTGAATATTATTTCAAAATAGCAAGTATAATTATTCTTTTAATTCTATGATAAGAAAAAAGTGCCAAAAAATTAACGATTTCACAAATTGGACATTGATTTCCTGTTTCGTATCGGGTACAATGATATCAGCCGGAATTTCGATTTCCGGCGGCCAATTACGTTTGAAGGAGTCCGGATTCCGGGTTCTTCCAAATACCGCATAATTTTAAATGTTTTGGCCATTGGGCCGGAAGGAGAAAAATTATGACTAACAATGCTTCTGTTTTGAAGTGGATCGACGAGATGAAGGCTCTCGTCACCCCCGATCAGATGGTCTGGATCGACGGTTCTGAGGAGCAGCTGGAGGCCCTGCGTGCCGAAGCTTGCAGCACCGGCGAGATGATCAAGCTGAACGAAGAAAAACTGCCGGGCTGCTACCTGCACCGCACCGCTGTGAACGACGTGGCCCGTGTGGAAGGCAGAACCTTTATCTGCGCTAAGACTGAAGAAGATGCCGGCCCCACCAACAACTGGATGGACCCCGAGAAGGCATACAAAATGCTGTATGACATTGCCCGCGGCAGCTACAAGGGCCGTACCATGTACGTGATCCCCTACTCCATGGGCCCCATCGGTTCTCCTCTCGCCAAGATCGGCGTTGAGCTGACCGACTCCATCTATGTTGTGCTGAACATGGCTATCA
>CALWVH010000038.1 GCA_944384915.1 uncultured Clostridia bacterium
TATACGGACGGACGGGCTGCCTGCATCGCACAGGGCAACTCCGCTTAATGCTGCTCGGTTCCCCGCCTGACATGGTTCACGGCGCCCCGCCGTGCAGACCCATCCGCCCGCATATCCTGCGATACGCATTCTGTCTCGCTTGTTCTCAATGTACTGGCACAAAAGCCAGCTTGATTATTATATACGATTTTTTGAAAAAAAACAACCCTAAACCCGATTTTTTTCAGGAAAGGCTCCCCCATCCGGTCACTAGCTGGGGCGTATCCCCCACGATCACGGTTTCAGAGAGCACCACAGAGGTTTCCTCCTCTACCCGAGCCGAAGCCCCCGGCACATAGGTAAACGCCTCTACCTTGACGGTGAGGATAATCCGGTGGCAAGTCTGGTTCACGCCGGCGGAAGAAAAGGTACTCTCATAATCCACCACCACATTTCCGTCTGCCGAAACCCGCAGCGGCAGGCTGGGGCCGCACCCGTGGAGCAGGGCACTGCCCAGCAGAGTTCCCAAAGGCACGCCGGTTTCGCAGTGGTTGCCGCTCATTGCCTCCTGCACGGCCAAGGCCACCTGGCTTTTTACCCGGTTCATGGCGGCGGCATTGATGGTCAGGCCCTCCATGGAACCGTCCTCCCCCTTTACCGAGGTAAAAAGCGGGTCGGTTTCTTCCTGAGAAACCTTTTCCACCGCCTCATTCACTGCCTGGGTAATCATCTGGCGGGCCTGGTTATATGTAACATCTGCAAAAACCTCATGGATACGCCATTCGGCGGCCCCAAACAATGCGGCGCAAATCAACAGCAGCAGAGCAAAACGTCCCTTTCGGTTCAGCCTGCGGCGGGGTCTTCTTCGGTAAAAACGCCTCATGGCGAATGCCTCCTTTCAACGGCCATATTCCAGTCTATGAAAAGAGGCTGTCCGGTGTTACAAAGGAAATCAGCGGATTTCCTGTTCCAGTGCATCAAACTCTTCTGTGGAGAAAAATTCCCCCAGCGTGATTTCCAAACCATCACATACCTTTTTTATCGTCACGATCTTGGGATTCAGGCTCTTCCCATACAAAATATTTTTCACGCTGGACGGCGGCAATCCACACAAGTTTGCTAAATGATTGATTGTGATGTTCCTCTCCCCGCACAACTGCAAAATCCGGTTGCGTACTGCTGTTACCACATCCATGGAAATTCCTCCTTTTTTCCCTTATGATAGAGAATTTCCATAGACAATATAGGCTATGCGTGATACTATTAGGCTATACATAGCCCACAGAAAGGAGACTCTTTATGGATAACCGTTTCAAAACCTGCTGCTTCACCGGTCACCGGCAAATCCTCGCCTCCCACGCCGTCCCCCTGCAAAATGCGCTGGAAAACACCCTCCGTTCCCTGATTCAACAGGGAGTCATCTACTATGGAGCCGGGGGTGCGCTGGGGTTTGATACCATGGCCGCCCTCACTGTGCTGCGCCTTCGCAGAGAATTCCCCCAGCTTCGGCTCATCCTGGTGCTCCCCTGCCCCCAGCAAGACCAGTACTGGAACCCCCAGGAACAGGAGATTTACCGGCAGATTCTTGCCCAGGCGGATAAAATCATCTACCTTTCTCCCCGGTACACCCCTTCCTGTATGCACCAGCGAAACCGGCATTTAGTAGACCACAGCGGGATATGCGTAGCTTATTTGACAAAGAACTCCGGCGGCACCGCTTATACAACTACCTATGCCGCTCAAAAAGGCGTGCCGGTTATTAACCTGGCTGAAAAACTTTAAAAATAAGGGGCACGGCAGCGCCGCACCCCTTATTTTTCAGGTTTTCTTTTTCAGTTCCGTCCCATGGCAGGCTCCCCCGCAGCCGCTGCAACCGCCGCAGCCGCAGGAACAGGAGGATTTCCCCTGCTTTTTATCCCGCACCATTTTCCATAAAACGGACACCACAACGGCAAGCACTACCGCTCCTACCAATATCGTTCCCAAGTTTTGTACTAAAAAATCCAGCAAGTGAATCCTCCTTTGCTTTAAAAGTTATACGCGTACACGGGCACGCAGAGTGTTGCTCTCCCGATACGGGCGCACCAACAGATAGATCATCCCGATAATCAAGAGGAAGGAAATCGCGGTAAACACTCCAAAAGCGCCGGTGGTGAAAAGTGTTCCAATCTGATAAATGCACATTGCTACCACATAGGCAAAGCCGCACTGATATCCAATAGCGAACCAGGTCCACTTGGCGTTGTTCATCTCCCGCTTGATAGCGCCGATAGCGGCAAAGCAGGGGGCGCACAGCAGGTTGAACACCAGGAAGGAGTAGGCAGACACCGCGGTAAAGGATTCCCGCATCATAGCCCACACCTGCCAGCCGTTTTCGGCTACCTCGTCAAAGCCTCCGAAAAGCACGCCAAAGGTGCCTACTACGTTTTCTTTGGCAATCAGGCCGGTAAAGGCCGCAACTGCTGCTTTCCAATCGCCCCAGCCCAGAGGGATAAACAGCCAGGAAATTGCATTGCCGATGGCAGCCAGGATACTGCTTTCCATTCCCACCTGGCCAAAGCCGTTTTCGCCGAATCCATAATTGGAGGTAAACCACACGAAGATGGTGGCCAGCAAAATAACCGTACCGGCCTTTTTGATAAAGGACCAGCCCCGCTCCCACATACTGCGGAGCACGTTGCCCACTGTGGGCCAGTGATAAGCAGGCAGCTCCATAACAAAGGGTGCCGGGTCGCCTGCAAACATCTTGGTCTTTTTCAGGATAATGCCAGAAACCACAATGGCGGCTACTCCCACAAAATAGGCGCTGGGTGCTACCCACCAGGCGCCGCCAAACAAAGCGCCGGCAATCAGGGCAATAATAGGCAGCTTGGCGCTGCACGGGATAAAGGTAGTGGTCATAATGGTCATCTTGCGGTCCCGGTCATTTTCAATGGTACGGGAAGCCATGACTCCAGGCACACCGCAGCCGGTGCCGATGAGCATGGGAATAAAGGACTTTCCGGACAGGCCGAACTTGCGGAAAATACGGTCCATGATAAAGGCGATACGGGCCATATAGCCGCAGGATTCCAGGATGGCCAGCAGCAGGAACAGCACCAGCATCTGGGGCACAAAGCCCAGCACAGCGCCTACACCGGCAATGATACCGTTCAAAATCAGGTCCTGAAGCCAGGGAGCACAGTTAATGGCGTTCAGGCCGTTCTCCACCAACACCGGGATTCCGGGTACCCACACACCGTATGCGTTGGGGTCGGGTTCTTCCGCCTGTACAGCGGCAGCAAAATCACTGGCCGTCACAGTGAGGGTTTCTTCTACTTCTCCGGTGTCATCGTTGTGGATCTCCAGGGTGCCTTCCACATTGGCAGCAGAAGCAGCAGTTTCAAATTCGCTGATGACAGCTGCATCCATTTCCCCTTCTTCCCGCATGGCAGAAATGCCTTCCACATCCACACCGGCAGCTTCGGCCGCTTCTATGTATGCGTCTGCCTTACTGCTTTCTAAGCTATAGGCTTCGGAATCCTCCGCATACTCGGAAGCGCCTACGCCAGCCAAATGCCAGCCATCCCCAAATAGGCCGTCGTTGGCCCAATCGGTAAAAATAGTGCCCACCGTGGTGACGGAAAGATAATAAACAATGAACATGACAACGGCAAAAATAGGGAGCGCCGCCCAGCGGTTGGTGACTACCCGGTCGATCTTATCCGAAGTGGTCATCCCCCGGGCTTTCCGCTTCTTGTAGCAATCCTTGATAATGGAGGCAATGTACTCATACCGCTCGTTGGTAATGATAGACTCCGCATCGTCGTCCAGCTCTTCCTCCAGCGCGGCTATGATAGGCTCCACATTCGGTACCATCTTCATAGTTTCCTGAATCTTTTCGTCCCGCTCAAACAGCTTGATGGCGTAAAACCGTTTCTGCTCCTCGGGAACCCCGCTGAGCTTGGCGGAAATTTCATCCAGCGCCTCTTCCACTTTCCCCTGGAAACGGTGAACTACTTTCCCGGCTTTTCCCGTCTTGGCCGCCAGCACCGCCTGCTGGGCTGCCTCTTTTACTCCGGTGCCCTTTAGAGCGGAAATCTCCACCACTGTGCAGCCTAAAGAGGTTTCCAGCGCTGCGGTATTGATCTTTTCCCCGTTTTTTGCCACCACATCCGACATATTGATGGCCATGACCAAGGGTACGCCCAATTCGATCAACTGGGTGGTGAGGTACAGGTTGCGCTCCAAATTGGTGCCGTCCACAATATTCAAAATCGCGTCCGGTTTCTCCTGAAGCAGGTAGTTTCTCGCCACCACCTCTTCCAGCGTATACGGCGACAGAGAATAAATACCGGGAAGGTCTGTGAGTGTTACATCCTTAAACCCCTTGAGTTTGCCTTCCTTCTTTTCTACGGTTACACCCGGCCAGTTACCCACAAACTGGTTAGAACCGGTAAGCGCATTAAACAGCGTGGTTTTGCCGCTGTTTGGATTGCCCGCCAAAGCGATCTTCATTGCTGTTTCCCCCTTCTGGATTCCTGTGATTTCGATTAGCTTTGACTAACCACAGGGTAAATAAAAATTATTCTACCTCTACCATTTCCGCGTCGCTTTTTCGCAGGGAAAGTTCATATCCCCGCACAGTGACTTCCACCGGGTCGCCCAGCGGCGCCACCTTGCGAACCGTAACAGCGGTCCCCTTTGTTAGTCCCATATCCATGATCCGGCGCTTGATAGCCCCTTCCCCATGAAGTTTTACCACCCTGACAGTACTGCCCACCTGGGCCTGTCTCAATGTCTGCATATCCATGCCCCTTCCATTAAAAAACACAGAGCGAACCAGCAGCTCTGTTTGATTTTCCGCATAAGCGGATGTATTGAAACCCAAAGGGTTCAAACCATAATTTTGCAGGCCATCTCCCGGCTGACAGCTACTCGGGAATCTTTAACGCTGACAATCACATTCCCTCCAAGCTGCGCCACTACGGTTACTTCTCCGCCAACTGTGAACCCTAGGTTCTCTAGGAAACGCCGGGTATCCTCCCTGCCTCCCACCTTTTTAATGATCTCTTTTTCCCCTGTTTTCAGCATCGTCAACGGCATCATTACCGGCTCCTTCCTGTAAGCTAAATGAGTTTTAGTTAGCGTTATCTAACCACTAATAAGTTAGCACAACCTAACCAATTTGTCAAGTATAATTTTCCAGCCCAATAAAAAAAGAATGGCGCTATAAGAAAAAACATGTTAAAATAAAAAAGGCCTTTGCCCGGTGCAAGAGAAGGGGTTGTTTTATCGTTGGAGAAAAGTCGCCGGCAGTCAGTTTATGGAAGGAGGAGTCACCATGACCCTACAAGATTTTGAAATCTTTGCAAACCAAAAAGGTTTGTCCCGTATTGGCCAGATCGCCTATGGTATAGAAGGAGAATATCCGGTATTGATTCAGTATCTCACCTCTACCCAGTGGCGCATTACCCTTACCGCTAATATTCCCCAACCAGTCCCGCTGCAAGCTCAGCTAGCGGTACAGTTTCCCAAACGCACCGCTACTAAAATTCTCTGCAAGCCTGATTCTGTCGCTTTTACCCTGTGTTTTCACGGAGAGAACCCGCTAGAGCTGTATCAGTACGCCCTCTCTGTTGTTTTTCAGACTTTTCCCGCAGCGGGGGTTTTCCCTCTCACATTCTGTCCTTTCTGCGGACAGGACGGCTGCGATTCCCTGTGTGTCGTACAGGACCGCTATGCCCCGGTCCATGAAGCCTGCGCCAATAATACATATCCTCCGGCTGTTCTTCCCGATGACTCCCGCGCCCCTGCCTCCGGCAATCTGGCCACTGGAATCATTGGCGCTATTTTGGGTTTGCTGGTTGGCGGTCTGCCCCAGCTGGGATTGAATTTTGCTTCTGGCTACAGCTTGGCGGCTCTGTATCTTTTGCCAGCCTTGTTAGCTTTTGGCGGCTATAAGCTGTTCCGTGGTTCCGATGCCCCGGTTGGGCGAGTGCTTTGCACTGTATTCTCTCTGGTATCCGCTCCCTGCCTGACCATGCTTTGTGCGATTGCCTCTATTATGAGCGGCGGCTTTTCCGTGGATGCTGCTGTTTCCCTGTTACCCATCGCTTTCAATACTACAGAATTTGTCAGTGCAGTAGTCGTAGAGCTGTTTTATAGCTTGTTCTTCGGCATTGTCGGAAGCCTGTTGGGATGGAAGGTATTTCTCTCGGTACGTCACACTCCTTCGGAAACCTTCCGGAGCCATCTGGCAACCCTGCGCCGCTATTCCGACGCAAGCCATCAGCAAGCACCTTCTTCTTATGAAGGGGCCCCTTCTCATCAAGAAGAAAACTTTTGATTCTTTCTACATTGCAAACAAAAAGCCTGGATGTTCCCAAACACGGAACCATCCAGGCTTTTTTATAGCAAAGAATAAACCGCCAGCCCTGCCACACCGGCGCCGCACATCACCCAGATAGGATTCACCTTCCAGATGCGCAGCACCGCAAAGGCCGCCGCAAAAATCCCCACAGCTACCCAGTCCACTGCCTGGGCAGAAAGTGCAATCTCTCCTGCTGGGAAGAAAGACATCACCACAATAGAAAGCCCCGCCGAAGCGATCAGGGCCACTACCGCAGGCTGAAGGCCCTTTAAAGTACCCTGTACCATGGTGATGTTACGGTATTTATAGTAGATAAATGCCAATGTCAGCACAATAATACAAGAGGGGAAAATGCATCCCAACGTGGCCACTGCTGCCCCAGCCGGTCCGGCAATCCGGGTACCCACAAATGTGGCTGCGTTAATGGCGATAGGTCCCGGCGTCATTTGGGAAATGGTAATAATATCGGTAAATTCCGTCATGGTCATCCAACCATAGGTGTCTACCACCTGAGACTGGATTAAGGGAAGGGCCGCATATCCACCGCCCACACTGAACAATCCGATTTGGAAAAAGCTCCAGAAAAGTTCCAGAAAAATCACAGCTTCTTCCCCTCCTTTTTCCCGGCTCGTTCCCGACGCCAGGTATCGATGGCTCCCACCACGGCGCAAATTAGGATTACCAACACCACATTGATGTCAAAAAACCAGGAGGCCACAAAAGCGCCAACCATCATAATCACCGGCAAGATACGGCGCAGCTTGAAAATATTCCATCCCATAGAGACCACCACATCACAGATCACCGCTGCCACACCGGCCTGCATCCCCTTGAGCACCAGATTGACTGCCCAGTTGTCTCGGAACTGGGTATAAAACAGGGCGATCACTGACAAAATGAGGAAGGGCGGTAAAATGGTTGCCAGCACACTAATAAACGCCCCAGACAGCCCCGCTACTCGATATCCCACCAGCACCGAAGCGTTGACTGCCATCGCACCAGGGGTAGATTGGGCAATAGCCGTCAGATCCAGCATCTCGTCATCTTCCAACCAGTGAAGATTCATAACAAACTTACGACGCATCAGGGGAACGATCACATATCCTCCTCCAAAAGTAAATGCACTGAGTTGGAAGGTAGACCAAAACAGCTTCCAATATAGCCGTTTTTCTTTCACCCTGCTTTTTTCCATGATTCGACTTCCTTTCTCCGGCGATCTTTACGCCTTGCTTTCCTTCTTATTTTATTATACCTCTTGCACTTTCATAAAAAAAATACTATTATTTTATCAGAACCATAATAAAATCTTTATGAACAGGAGATACCTTCATGACTCTGCGCCATATCCGTATATTTCTGGCTGTATGCGACAACGGGTGCAATGTTACCCGGGCATCAGAAGCTCTATACATGGCCCAGCCCGCAGTCAGTGCCGCCATCCGGGAGTTAGAAGAGGAATTCGGCGTGCGTCTGTTTGACAGGCTCTCCCGCCGCTTCTATATTACAGAAGCTGGAAAACGGTTCTACCAATACGCCTCTCGCATGGCTTCCCTATACAGTGATATGGAGCGGGAAATGCGCAGCTGGGGCAGTGGTGGCGTACTGCGGGCAGGATGCAGTATCACGGTAGGCTCCCGGCTCATGCCGGAGTATGTCTCCCTCTTTGCCCAACAGCACCCGGAGATTCAAGTGCAGGTATCCGTAGAACCTTCCGAGCGGCTGGAAAAACGGCTGCTCTCTAATGAATTGGATTTTGCAATTATCGAGGGTGAAGTCCACGAACCGGGATTGACAGGAGAGGCCTATTTGGAGGACATCCTCCTTCCTGTAGCCGCTCCCGGGCTTTTTGACCCATGCACTCTTACCCAGAACGTTTTCCGGCAGCAAAAATTTCTTTTGCGGGAAAAGGGCAGCGGTACCCGAGAGGTTTTTGACCGTGCCACAGGAGCGGCCGGATTCTCTATTGAGCCGGTGTGGGAAAGCGCCAGCAACACCGCCCTCCTCCATGCAGCTGCTCAAGGGCTAGGGATTGCGGTGCTTTCCCGGCGGCTGACAGAGGATTATATTTGCCGGGGAATGCTGTGTCCGCTGACCGTGGAAGGTCTACACTTTTCCCGCCAATTCCGGATGGTATATCATCAAAACAAGTACCTCTCCCCCGCAGCACAGGACTTTATGGACCTTTGCCGCCAGGAAAGGGACAAATCCCAGGAAACCAGTCTTGAACTTTACTAGATTTTTATTTTAGAAAGGAAGATCCGTATGACCCCTGTTATTCAACGATTTTTAGAGTATGTACGCCATGAAACTACCTCTTGTGAAGAAAGCACCAGCCGTCCCAGCACGCCGACTCAGCTTGCTTTTGCCGAAAAACTAGCCAACGAGCTGAAAGAACTGGGCGTTTCCAATGTGCGCACCGCCAACGCCTATGTCTACGGAGAGATTCCCGCTACAACCGGATATGAAAAGGAACCGGCCATCGGTCTTATCTCCCACATTGACACTGCCCCCGCCGCTAGTGGAGCCAACATTCATCCCCAAGTGGTACATTATGAAGGTGGGGATATCATGTTGAACCAACAAGAAAACATTGTCATGAAGGAAGCTGATTTCCCCTTCCTAGCAAATTATCAGGGCAAAGAGCTGATTGTCACCGACGGCACCACTCTGCTGGGAGCCGATGATAAGGCCGGTGTTGCGGAGATCATGACTGCAGCGGAACGGCTCATCCAAGATGGCCTTCCTCATGGAAAAGTGTGTATTGCCTTTACCCCTGACGAAGAGATTGGCTGCGGCGCCGACGGTTTTGACGTAGCCGGATTTGGCGCAGATTTTGCCTACACCGTAGATGGCGGCCCGCTGGGAGAAATCAATTACGAGACCTTTAATGCCGCGGACCTGAAAGTGCACATCCAAGGCCGCAACATCCATCCCGGTTCTGCCAAAGGGAAAATGATTAACGCCTTGCTGGTAGGCATGGAATTCCACCAGATGCTCCCGGTGATAGAGAACCCCATGTATACCGAAGGATATGAGGGCTTCTACCATCTGGAGGGCATGAACGGACATGAAGAAACCGCTCATCTCCACTATATTATCCGGGATCATGACCGGAGCAAGTTCGAAGCCAAAAAGGAGCGGGTCCAGCAGATTGCTCAGTATCTCAATGGCGTATACGGCCCGCAAACCATCCAGTTGGAACTTTCCGACACCTACTACAATATGCGAGAAGTGTTGGAGGACAAAATGGAGATCGTGCATCGGGCAGAAGAAGCCTTCCGAGCCTGTGGCGTAGAGCCCCGCTCCACACCGGTACGAGGCGGCACCGACGGTTCCCGGCTCTCCTTTATGGGCCTTCCCTGCCCCAACCTTTCCACCGGCGGTGCCAACTATCACGGACGGTTTGAGTTTGCCTGTGTTCCAGAGATGGAAGCCATGGTAGAGGTATTGCTCCACATCGTTCAGCCTAGAGGGTAATTCTTCTCCCGCACGGGGGAGATTTCCCCAAACCGCGGGGTAAAGAACAGGCGGTGCACGTCCTCGGTTTTTTGCCCTAAACACCACATCATTTTTGTCACCGCCGCTTCGGTGGTCATATCCCGGGCGTCCCAGATGCCATTTTGCAGGGCCATCCTACCGCTTTCGTAAATGGAAAGGTCACTGCCGTCATACAGGCACTGGGAAACTGCCGCTACCGGGATACCCCGGGCAGTAAGCTCTCCCAGACATTCCACCAGATTTCGACGCAGGAATGCCATACCGCCGGCTCCAAAGGTTTCTACCACGATGCCCCGGTATCCGGCGTCCGCTAACCATCGGAAAATTTCCGGGCGAATGCCGGGAGTGAGCTTTACCAAGAACACCCGGTCACAGCAATCATCCCGCAGAGCAAACTTTCCTTGTACTTCCGGAATCGCGGAAGGATTTAGCCGCAGTCCAGCAGCGGATACGGTGCCTGCCATAGGTAAATTGACACTCTCAAAGGCATCGAACCGGGAGGAACGGGTCTTTACCGCACGGGTGCCCAAAATTACCCGATGCTGGAATGCCACAAATACCCCTGGCACCCCGCTTGCCGCCATGGCAAAAGCACAGCGAAGGTTTTCATACCCATCGGTGAGGGGATGCTCCAAGGGAAGCTGGCTGCCGGTGAGCACAATGGGTACGGGTACATTTTCCAGCATATACGAAAGCATAGCTGCTGTATAGCCCATAGTATCGGTGCCATGGGTGAGTACAATACCGTCCCAATCGTGAGTGGAGAGCTCCTCATAAATACAGCGGGCAGCGGTTTGCCAATGTTCTGGCTGTATATTGGAGGAATCCAGAGAAAATAAATCTAATGGCTGAATATCGTAGGCCGGGGTCATACTTTCCAGATGGCTCAAAAGGGCGTGGCTATCCAAAGCGGGACATAAGCCACTATCTCCGGGACGACAAGCAATGGTACCACCAGCGCATAATAAAAGAATCCGTTTTTTAGAGGAATTTGTCTGCATACTTTCATAACCTTTTCTGCTGTAATATTGTAAGGGAACAGGACATTACACCTGTTCCCTTATTATTTTATCACAGAATCCAGTAAATTTTCAATTTTTCATCTCCGACTCTTCAAAACGCGCCTTTAACTTTTCCAGTGCTTTTTTCTCGATCCGCGATACATAGCGACTCGCCTATTGTAAACGATTGGCTCCGGAAAATTACGCCGTCTCAGACGGCGCAATCCCTTGCGAGTTCTGGCTCGCTTCGTCCAGTTGGGCGAAACGGAATTTGATGATGACTTCCTTGTCTTCGGTCAGCTCCACCCGCTCGATGAGGCTCACCAGCAGTTCCCGGCTCTCTCTAGCTGTTTCGATGAACCTCTGCACCAGTTCCCTGGCCCTGTCCTCACTGCGGACGGGGCTTTTTTTCTGAAACTCCAGGGCCTGTCGTTTTTCCTCCAGCTGCTCTCGCTCCAGTTTGATCCGGCCGAAGATGCGCTGGAAGTCCGCCTCCGGCAGCAACCCGCTGAGCCGGTCCGTGTACATGCGGTCCAGGTTAGCGGTGAGGCTGTCTATCTTGGACTGGAGTGTATGGAGTTCTGTCTCCAAGCCGCTCTGTTTCCCGGCGTTCTCTACGGCCTCCCGAGCCACAGGCAGCAGTTCGTCCGGGTTTAGGTAGGCCTGGCAGACCTCCCGTACCTTGGCGACCACCGCGTCAGTCACCGTTTTTTCCTTGATGGAGTGGCAGGTGCAGACGCCCGCTTTGGTAAAACGCTGGTAGGTACGGCAGACAAAGTACAGCACATCCTCTCCCCTGGCGTTTTTTCGGTTGAGCACCGCCAGAGGGTATCCGCACTCGTGGCAGAAGATCAGCCCTTTCAGCAGAAAGTCATAGGTTCGGCTCCGGGTGTGCTTTCGGCTGTTAACCAGCATCCTCACCTTGCGGAAAGTCTCCGCGTCCA
>CALWVH010000039.1 GCA_944384915.1 uncultured Clostridia bacterium
GGATTTTCAGTCCCCTGCTCTACCAACTGAGCTACAGAGGCATAGTGGCGACCCGGAACGGGCTCGAACCGTCGACCTCCAGCGTGACAGGCTGGCGTTCTAACCAACTGAACTACCGGGCCATCTGCGTTGCTCGTTCCAGCGACGTTTAGTATAATACCATATCTGGAAACGAATGTCAACTATAATTTCCAGTTTTTTTATAATTTTATTGCAGCCTCTTTTTTACCACTTGTCCCCTCTTAAAAATACTACTTTTCACTGACCTCATTTTCCGGCTCTTTTAATGATCCCAACATCTGCTCGGAAAGCAAACGATAGATCTGATTAGAAAATGCATCGATATCCAAACGCTTTCTACCACAATATTTAAAAAGAATACCTGTAACCCCACAGGCCCAAAAATCTAGCATCACTTCCAAATCCGAATGCTGTAATGGCAGTTCAGGATACCTGGCAAGCAAAATAGATTCAAAAAACTTACGGGAGGCTTCCAACAGCATTTTCTCCATTTGCTCTCTTTTTCTCGATTCCATCATTTTGCACATCAGTTCATAGTTTTCAACTGTAGAGGAAACAAAAATCCGGATTGCTCTCTGAGGGGTATCTTCCTGTAGACTACGTGAAAGCATCTCCTGTGTGGCGCGCTCCAAAGACCACTCGATCACGTCTGTAATATTCTGAAAATGATAATAGAAGGTTTGGCGTGAAATATCGCATACATCTATCAGAGCCTTAACGGTGACTTTATCAACCCCTTTTTGCCTGACCATTTTGGCAAAGGCTTCTGCAATTACATTTTTCATATTCATGTATTCTTCCTCCCTCCACCACCATTAACAGGAGTTTGTGTACTTTTAAATGCCTAAAATGATATTTGATTATACCACACCCCCAAAAAGAAGTAAACGCCCAGAAAAAAGGAGCGGCAGAAACGTCCGTTCTCTACCGCTCTTTTTCATTGGTCTTTTATTTTTATTATTCCCCGCAGCTGCCTTTTTCAGAACAGAACTTGACGGTCTTTCCTTCCAGGATCATATTGGTAGTGCGGACAGCACACATCTTACCGCACATAGAGCATGTATGGCGCTCGGCCGGCGGTGTAGATTCATAATAGCGGCGGGCCTTGTCCGGATCAAGGGCTAGACGGAACATTTCGTCCCAGTCCAGCTTATGGCGGGCAGTGGACATCTCATTGTCACGATCACGGGCACCCGGCAATCCGTTGGCGATGTCGGCAGCATGAGCGGCAATTTTGGAAGCGATGATACCCTCGCGCACGTCGTCCAGGCCGGGCAGGCGGAGATGCTCTGCCGGGGTGACATAGCACAGGAAGTTTGCGCCGTTAGAAGCGGCAATGGCACCGCCAATGGCGGAAGTAATATGGTCATATCCGGGGGCAATATCGGTGACGATAGGTCCCAGCACATAGAAGGGCGCACCGTGACAGATGCGCTTTTCCATCTGCATATTAGCGGCGATCTCATTCATCGCCATATGGCCCGGGCCTTCCACCAGCACCTGTACATCTGCGTCCCAGGCGCGCTTGGTCAGGTGGCCGATCTCGATCAGCTCGGAGATCTGGCCTGCATCAGAACTGTCGTCAATACAGCCAGGACGCAGAGCATCGCCAATGGAGATGGTCACGTCGTGAGCGCGAAGAATTTCCAGCACATCGTCGTACCGCTCAAAGAAGGGATTCTCGTTGCCGGTCATCATCATCCAGGCAAACAGCAAAGAGCCGCCCCGGGAAACGATGTTCATGCGCCGTCCCTCCCGGCGGAAAGCCTCTACTGCACGGCGGTTGATACCTGCATGGATAGTCATAAAATCCACGCCCTCTTTGGCATGGGCTTCCACCACCTTGAGAAAATCATCGGCGGTGATGTCCAACAGGTCTTTTTCCAGATAACCGATGGCGTCATACATGGGCACGGTGCCGATCATTGCTGGGGAATACTCCACCAACTTCTCCCGGAACACCCGGGTTTTGCCGTAGTTAGAAAGGTCCATGATGGACTCCGCGCCCATTTCTACGGACATTTTCACCTTGTTCATTTCCAGTTCGTAGTCCTTTGCATCGCCGGAAATGCCGAGGTTTACATTGATCTTAGTACGCAGGCCGTCGCCGATACCCTCGGCAGACAGGGAGGTGTGGTGAATGTTAGCGGGAATAGCAATCGTACCGGCAGCGACGCGCTCCCGCACCCACTCTGGCTCCCGGTGCTCTTTTTCTGCCACCAATTGGATCTGGGGGGTAATGATGCCTTTTTTGGCAGCTTCCATCTGTGTTTTATAATTCATGGATGGTTTCCTCCTGACAATAAAATTCCTGTATTAGCCGAACAGGGTCCGGCGCTTTCATAAGGGCGCTCATAACACAATATCCAGCAGCTCCCGCCTGTAAAACAGACGGTACCCTTTCCGGGGTAATGCCGCCGATAGCATACACCGGCTGGCTGGCGTTTTGGCATACCTTTTGGAGAAATTCCAGTCCCCGGGGCGGTACGCCTTTTTTGCAGTCTGTGGGGAACACATGGCCGGCAATGAGATAAGCGGCATTGCTTTGCTGTAAAGCGGCCGCTTCTTCCGGCGCATGGACAGATACGCCAAATTCTCCGAAAACCGGCAAATTTCGATTGGGAAAAGAAAGCTGTACGCCGCACCCTGCCACAGCAAAACCGGGTATTGAGCCGTTGCACACCAGCGGCACCTGATATTTCTGGCACAGAGGCAATAGCTTTCTCGCCAACGCCTCATATTCTTCTGGGGAGAGGTCTTTTTCCCGCAAAATCACACGAGCTGGTTTTTGGGAAATAATTGCCCCTATGCGAGTGAGAAAATCGTCGGGGCAGGCGCTGCGCTGGGTTACACAGATGAGCCTTCTCCCCTCTTCCCGCTTACACATAGATGTAGTCGGCCATCACCGGCTGAAGGCCCTTATCTTTGATAGCCTTGTAAATCTCGTCGTAACTTCTGCCGTCGGAGATTTCAAACTGCTCGTCGCCTTTTCCATCGCCGCTATGGTCGCCGATACCGGTGGAAACGCCGGCGGAAATCTTAGTGGCGGCAATGTCGATGATATTATCCCGGAACCCAGCGCGCTCACGGGAAGAAATGGTGATGCTAGCAAAAGGCATAAACAGGCGGTAGGCACAGATTACTTGCAAAAGCTGCCGCTCGTGGACATCTTTGGGGTTAATCTTGTCGTTATTGATAATGGGACGCAAACGGGGGCAGGAAAAAGCGATCTCCGCGTGGGGATATTTCCGCTGGAGCAGCCAGCCATGATATCCGGTAGCAAAAGCGTCCTTGCGGAAGTCGTCCAAGCCCAGCAGAGCAGCAAGACCCACGCCGCGCATCCCGCCCATGAGGGCACGCTCCTGGGCATTAAAACGATATGGGAAAATCCGCTTATGGCCGCCCAGATGCAGGGTTGCATATTTATCGGAATTGTAGGTTTCCTGGAACACGGTGACATAGTCCACGCCGCAGGTGTGGAGATAGGCGTATTCATCGGAATTTACTGGATAGATCTCAATGCCCACTATCCGGAAATATTTTCTGGCCAGCTTGCAGGCTTCACCGATATACTCCACCGGGGAAGCGGTACGGCTTTCGCCGGTAAGAATCAGGATTTCCTGCAAACCGGTGTCGGAGATGGCTTTTAGCTCCTTTTCTACTTCTTCCATAGAGAGCTTGGCACGGCGAATTTTGTTGTGGCAGTTAAATCCGCAGTAGATGCAGTAATTCTCGCAGTAGTTGGCAATATACAGCGGGGTAAACATCATCACCGAATTGCCAAAGTGCTTGCGGGTCTCCTGTTGAGCACGATGCGCCATTTCCTCCAAAAAGGGGTCGGCGGCAGGAGAAAGCAATGCGGCAAAATCTTCCGGGGAGAGCACATCTTTTTGCAGCGCCCGACGCACGTCGGCGGCGGTATAGCTGTCAAAATTACATTCATTCATTTTGGAGATCACCGTATCCTGGATATCGGAGTCGATCTGCTCCATACCGGGCTGGTATTCCATATGGTTGGTATTCTGGTCGATCATGAAGGCAGTTCCTTCTTTCTTAAATTAGTAGATACACAGACTTCACCTGTTTTGGGACACAAAGAAATTACACGATTTCTCAGTCCTGCAAAAAGCCGGTGAGCGGAGAAGATGCGGCGGCTCCCTTTTCCATTACACGGCCCAGACCGGACAGATAGGCAGTGCGTCCCGCCTCAATGGCCTTTTTGAAGGCTTCTGCCATGGCGGGGATATCCCCAGCAGTGGCAATCGCAGTATTGGCCATGACAGCTGCCGCGCCCATTTCCATGGCCTCGCAAGCCTGAGATGGACGGCCAATCCCAGCGTCCACAATAATGGGCAGGTCGATCTCATCAATGAGAATTTGGATAAACTCTTTGGTAGCCAATCCTTTATTGGAACCGATGGGAGCTGCCAGCGGCATGACACAAGCGGCACCGGCATTGACCAAATCACGAGCTACATTCAGGTCAGGATACATATAGGGCATAACCACAAAGCCTTCTTTTGCCAAGATTTCCGTGGCGCGAATGGTTTCCTGGTTGTCCGGCAGCAAATATTTAGAATCTCGCATAATTTCGATCTTAACAAAATCGCCGCAGCCACACTCTCTGGCCAGCCGGGCAATACGCACTGCTTCGTCGGCATTGCGTGCACCGGAAGTATTGGGCAGCAAGGTTACGCCTTCGGGGATATAATCGAGAATGTTGGCAACGCCGCCCTCATTGGCACGGCGCAGAGCCAATGTGATGATCTGTGCCCCGGCGTTTTCTACCGCAGCCTTGATAAGTTCTAGAGAATATTTTCCAGAACCCAGAATAAAACGGGAGGAAAAAGAATGCCCGCCAAGAATCAACTCGTCTTTCATGAAAATGCCTCCTATATAAAATAAAAACTTGTACAAACAAAAACTGTTGATGGGAAACAATCTAAAGCGCAGAATCGTCTTCCCCTAATAACAGCCGCAGCACCATGTGGGCCTGATGGCCGGCACAAACCGCTACCCGGGACGCAAACAAGCTGCCATATTCTGCCACATCGGTCTCCCCGTCGCCGCAGACATACAGCCGCTTCATAGCTTTCCGGGTTTGGATTTCATTAGCCGAGCCCGCTCCCGCCATGCCGGAACCGGATACTACTGTGATATGGGGCAGCTCTGCAAGTGCGGTTTCCAGCAGCATAGCTTTCTCCTCCGCTTTGTCGAAGGCTTCGCAGAGGATGGGACAACTGCCGAAAATTGTCGGAATGTTTTCCGGTGTGAGCCGTACTGGGTACAATTCCAATTGTATCCACGGGTCAATTTTTCGCAGTGTATCCGCCAGAGCTTCCGTTTTAAGGCAGCCTATCTGGTCTACAAAATAATGCTGACGATGAAGATTGGTAATGTCCACCCGGTCAAAATCTGCCAGCACCAGCTTTCCCACACCCATTCTAGCAAGGGAAATTGCGATATGAGAGCCGAGACCACCCAAACCGGCAATACCTACACAGGCATTTTGCAGCTTTTTTACGGCTTCTTCCCCATGGCGCTGTACTCTGGCCAGATACAGAGTCTTTTGGGTAACGGTTTCCATCAGCCGCCTCCCACGAAGCCTACGACTTCCACCGTATCCTCATCCCGGAGCAGCTCTTTTTCAAAATCTGCTCGACGAATGATTTCTCCATTGCGTTCTACCGCCACACGCTGGGCATTATAGCCCTGCTGCTGCAAAAATTCCAGCACGGTGACAGGCGCTTCCAGCGCTGTCTGTTTTCCATTCCACTTCACCAAACCACCTCCAGATATGACAAAAGCCGGTTCCCATTCCGGGAACCGGCTTCCTACTCGCAAATACTATTTTTCTGCGGAGACAGAACGATCAGCTTCCCTACGTTGGTACTAACCAACAGGTTCAATGGGTTAGGCTTCTCGCCCTCTCAGCCGTTTTGATACGGCACCCCAGCTTCGTTATTTAGTATAATCTTTTTCCCTATTCTTGTCAAGAAAAAGAAACTTATGCTTTTTTAGGTACATAGCGCCAATAAAGCAGGCAGCATCCAGAGCACCTCCTTAAAACAGTGGAAACGGATTTCATTCAAAGAAAAATTCCAAATTCTTGTCAATAAATTACTATATCCTATCCTGTAAGGGGACTATGATTAGGAATATACTTTTCTAAAACAAAGGATGGAACCGGATATGAAATTAGGAATCGGCATTGACACTGGCGGTACCTGTACCGACGCGGTAATTTATGAAGTAAGCTCTGATCGTATTTTGGCCAAAGCCAAAGCACTTACTACTCCTGAGGATCTTTCCATAGGCATTAGCAACGCATTGGACGGCCTGCCCAAAGAGCAATTCCCTCATATTTCAGTAGTAGCCCTTTCTACCACCCTGGCTACCAACGCCTGTGTAGAAAACAAAGGTGGAAGAGCCAAACTAGTATGTATGGGTCTTTACCCCAAGGTAGTGCGGGAATCCGGAAAAAAATACGGCCTACCGGATGGGGATGATATCTATTTCTGCGATGCTGACACCACTTTTTCTGGTAGAGTCAACCAAGAGCCGAATTGGCAAGAATTTATCCAAAACAGCCGGCCTTTTTTGCAGGATGCAGATTCCATCGGTCTGGTGGAAATCTATGCTATGAATAATGGTGCAGTACTGGAAAAGAAAGCGAAAGAAAAACTGGAAAAAGAATATGGAGTGCCGGTCATAATTTCCGGAGAGCTATTCTCTGACCTGAACTCTTTACAGCGGGGCGCCAGTACTCTTCTAAACGCCCGACTCATTCCGATTATCCAGGATTTCATTAAAGCCATCCATAAGGCTCTGGAAGAACGGAACATTCATGCAGAAGTAGTTATCATGCGCAGTGACTCCAGCCTGATGTCAGAAGCGTTTGCTGCCCAACGCCCAGTAGAGACTCTTGTGTGTGGACCTGCTGCCAGTGCCATGGGAGGGCTGGCTCTTACCGGAGAAAAGGAAGGTATTATTGTGGATATGGGCGGCACTACCACGGATATTGCCCTGTTGGAAAACGCCCGGCCTGTCCAATCAGAAAAGGGAATCTGTGTAGGAAAATGGCGCACTTTTGTCAAGGGTTTGGATATCGACACCTTTGCCCTTGGCGGAGATACCGCTATCCGACATACTGGAAACGGAGAACTGGAACTGGGTTCTCGAAGAATTGTTCCCATTTCCCTGCTGGCAAAAAGGCATCCGGAGATTCTTGCCACTTTGCGAGAGATTTCTTTGCGGGAACGTCCTCACACTAAGCTGCTTCATGAGTTCTACACACTGGTACGAGAAGTGCCGGAAGAAGGAAGATATTCTCCCCAAGAAACGGCTCTTTGCCATGCTTTGGAAAAAGGCCCCCTGATTCTTGCAGAGGCTGCCGAAGCTGCAGGGACAGACCTCTATAACCTACATACGGAACGGTTGGAATCCGAAGGTGTGGTAATTCGTGCAGGACTTACCCCTACCGACATCATGCACCTCAAAGGAGATTTTTCCGGCTATTGCACCGAAGCAGCAGAATATGCGGCCCGTTTTGTGGCTGTGTGTACCGGACGTACACTGGAACAACTTTGCGACGATGTGTATGACCTAATCTGCAAAAAAATTTATACTAATATTGTAGGAATTTTGCTCAAGCGTCGCTACGGAGAACTAGAGGAAAGCCTGCTTCCAGGCATTGATTTTCTAATAGAGCAAAGCTGGGCCAACACTGCCGAAAACTCTACACCCCACTTGTTGGATTTTTCCTTTTCCACCGTACCACCCCTCATCGGTATTGGTGCGCCCACCCATATTTTCTTGGAGAAAGTAGCGAAACGACTTCACACCCGTTGTGTGATCCCAGAAAACGCAGAGGTAGCCAATGCTGTGGGGGCTTTAGCTGGAAAGATCCGGGCATCCTGTCAAGTGCCTATAAAACGCCGGGAAAACGAGGATGGAGAGTCCCGATATTTTGTCTATGCCCGAGACCGGATTTTGGATGCTGAAGAAAAGGAAGAAGCCATCGCTTTGGCAGAAAAGGAAGCGGAAGTATTTGCTGTAGAAGAAGCTCGCCGCAGAGGAGCAGTGAAAAATATTACGGTACATTCCCATGTTTCTGACCGTATCGTAACTGCTGGAAATCAAATCTCGGTGGAATTGGGCGCTATGGTAGAATGTACTGCAGAAGGCAGCTTTGCATTTTAATAGTAAAATTAAGAAAGGCCATGCAGATAAAGGTTTCTGCGTGGCCTTTTCTATTATGATTCTTTTCCTTGTAACAACCGGTACATAGTATTGGAAAGGTGGAAAGCATTTTGCAGCCGTTCTACCTCTGCCATCGCCTTTTCTCGGGCTGCTGGAGAGACTCCTCCTTTTTCTGCCCGGATCATGATATTCTTAGGGGTGTCTACCGGATTAACAATCTCCATGATCTGTACTCGGTAGCCGCTGGCAGTGAGAAGATTCCCCCGGATAGCGTCGGTAAACAAGGCTGCTGCCCGCTCCTGCAAAAGGCCATATCGGGTAAGGATACCAAATTCTTCTGAATTCATCTGTCCGTTGAGCTCGTGCTGGCAGCAGGGCATAGAGAAAATCATTTTTGCTCCCCACTTTACTGCATGGTACAGGACAAAGTCTGTGGCAATGTCACAGGCATGAAGGGAAACAATGATATCTGGAGTAAAATCGGGCTGATAGGTACGGATATCCTGACACAAAAACTCCATGCCGTCATAACCATATTTAGCGGCAGTTTTTTGGCAGTGCTCCATAACGTCCGCCTTGAGATCAATGCCCACTACATGGGCCTCCAACTTTTTCACCTGTGTGAGATAGTAATATAGGAGGAAAGTAAGATATCCTTTACCGCATCCAAAATCGATAACGTGCAGCCGAGTAGCCTGGGTTTTGGAAACCAAATCGTCAACCGCCTCGATGAATCGATTGATCTGCCGGAATTTGTCCTGCATAGAGGCAACTACCTTGCCCTCTTGGGTAAACACCCCCATATCCACCAGAGGCGCAATCGGCTCGCCTTCCCGCAGAATGTAATTTTTCTCACGGTTATGGGTCTGACGCACCTTTACCGGAGCTTGCAGCTTCTTTTTGGTGACAAAAGCCTCCCCCTTTTTCGTTACGGAGAGCATCCACTCCTGAGATTGGGTAAAGGCGTTGACCTGCCGGTACTCCTCCGGCACTTTGGTGCAAATATACTCCGCCAACCCGGAAAATGGAATATTATCGTGAAACATCTGTTTTCCAACCTGGCGTTCTGCCTGATAAAAATCCCGATACCGGTGGATGTCCACCTTTTTGCACTCGTTGCTCTTTACTTTTGGTTTGCTGAGGATTACCCGTACCGGTTCCTGTCCGGCCAGTTCCTCCATTACAGCTTTTATTTTATCCATAGTTCTTTCCTTTCTCAGAATTCATGATTCCCATCACCGATTGCGGTTACTACTGCCGCACAATGCACCTCTGCGGCCCCTGCTCGATACAGTTCTCCGGCACATTCCCCAAGGGTAGAACCGGTGGTGACGATATCGTCAATAAGCAAAATCCTCTTACCGTATATCTGGCCACCATCAGCCCGGTATACACCCTGCACATTTTTCTTCCGCTCTTCCCGGCGAAGGGTGTGCTGTACCTGGTTTTCCTGTATCTTTGTGAGCAACTTACGGCAGGGGCGGCCTATTTCCTTTGCTACTTTTCGGGCCAACAATTCCGACTGGTCATAGCCCCGCTCCCGCAGCCGTTTATCAGAAAGAGGCACCCAACAGACGGTATCCGCCGTTTGCCATCGGGGCGGTAGTGCTAGCACAAGCGCTTCCGATAGGCCAGCCGCTTTTTCCCGCTTTCCCCGGAACTTAAATTGCAAAATAGCCTTGCGCACCTGTCCTTTATAAACATACGGTGTCACGCAGAAAACTTCCAGCCCAGAACTGCCTGCTTCCAACCTTCTAAACTGGGCATTGGGTGGATTCTTCTCCTGACACCGGGCACAAACTCGCCTGCCACCTCTGGTGATTCGTCCACACAAAGCACACCGAGCGGGAAAGATAGCGGAAAGCAACTTTTCTTTCCAGGAAACTCCATCCGGCACCGGTCATTCCTCCTCTTTATGCTTCTGCCTCTTGCTCTAAAAAGTGGAGAAGCCCGGAATAACGGCGAGTCTTACGGTTATTTGCCACCATAGCCTGTACCGTCCGCTCTTCACCTACTAAAATCAGCAAATTTTTGGCCCGGGTTACTGCCGTATATAAAAGGTTACGGTACTCCAGTTGTTTAGGGCCAGGGAACATGGGCATAACCACTGCTTGGAACTCATTGCCCTGGCTCTTATGCACCGTGGCAGCATAAGCCAGTTCCAATTCCCCGGCGTGGTCGGTATCATACAGTACCATTTTATCATCCACCGCCACTGTCAGAGCACCGGCGGCTTTGTCAATCTCGATAAGGATGCCCATATCGCCATTGAATGCGCCTTCGCCAGTGGTGCCGTCGCTGCGGCTCCAGGGCAGGTTATAGTTATTCTTCACCTGCATCACCTTGTCCCCCTCTCGAAGGATGGAGCCATTGACGTTCAACTCTTTTTTGCCTTTATCCGGTGGATTGAGGGTCTCCTGTAATCGGCGGTTTAGTTCCTGTGTTCCCAGTTCCCCCTTTCGTCCCGGGGTGAGCACCTGAATATCCTGATACACCGAATAACCGTAGCTGGCAGGCAGCCGGCGTGCACACAAATCAACAATCGTACTGCTGATGGTTTCCGCCCGACGCAGAGGCAAAAAGAAAAAGTCATGAGTCTTGTCCCCCAACAGGGGCATCTCTCCTGCCACAATACGATGAGCATTGGTGACGATTAGACTCTCCATAGACTGGCGAAAAATTTCTGTCAGCTGTACCACAGGGAACAGCTGAGAAGCGATGAGATCCCCCAGCACGTTCCCCGCTCCTACCGAGGGCAGCTGGTCACAGTCTCCCACCAAAATTAGGCGGCAGCCTAGGGGAAGGGCACGCAGAACCCCCTCAAACAGAGAAACATCCACCATGGAGAGCTCGTCCACTACTACAGCATCGCATTCCAGAGGGTTCTGCTCGTTGCGGCTGAAAACCGGGTTATCCGCTTCGTCCCACTGTACCTGCAGCATCCGGTGTACCGTTTTGGCTTCCTCCCCGGTGAGCTCCGACATCCGCTTAGCGGCACGGCCTGTAGGAGCGGCCAACAACACTGTCTCCCCTTTTTCCTTTAAAATACGGATAATACCGTTGAGGGTGGTGGTTTTACCAGTACCAGGGCCGCCGGTAAGGATGAGGAATCCCTTTTCCAGTGCCTGGGTGATTGCCTGTTTTTGCTCCAATGCGTAGTGGATGCCTTCCCGGATCTCGATCTCCTTAATGGAACTCTCTACCCCTACAATAGACTGGGGTGGATAGCGGAGCATCATTTTTAGCCGGTCGGCACAGTACGTCTCCGACTGGTAATATCGGGGCAAAAATAAAAATTCCCGCTCACCAAAGATTTCCGTATGTACATCAAAGGTATCTTCCATATTCCGCAAAATACCGCCCGTGACCTCTGGTTCCACCTGAAGCATCCGGGAAGTTACCTGGACCAGGCTTTCCCGGGGCAGACAGGTATGACCATTATTGGCATTGTGCCGCAACACATAGATAAGTCCAGCACGGACACGCCCGGTATCGTCTTGGGGCATCTGTAAAGAAGCTGCAATGGTATCCGCTCGGGCAAAATCAATGTCCAGTTCTTCATCACACAGGCAGAAAGGGTCTTTCCGGATGCAGTCCTCTGCATAGGCGCCGTATCGTTTCCATACCCGCACCGCTTCTTCCGGAGTAATACCGTACTTCCCTAGCCGCACCATGACATCTTTGATACCGTTGGCCTGTTTAAAGTCTTCGGAAATCTTCTTCGCTTTTGCTTTGGTCACGCCCTTGACCTGCGCTAACCGCTCCGGATCATTTTCAATGATATCCAGGGCATTCTCGCCAAAGGTTTCCACAATTCGGACAGCCGTAGCCGCCCCTACCCCTTTTACTGCGCCGGAAGAAAGATATTTCAGGATAGCGGCAGCTGTAGCTGGACGAGAGCGTTCGCAAGCCTGCACCTTAAACTGGGGGCCAAAGCTGGGATGGCTGGTCCAGGTGCCGATAACTTTCAGCTCCTCCCCTTCGCTGACAAAGGGGAGGCAGCCAACCACCGTCACCAGCTCCTCGCTGTTGTTCAGTTCCAGCACTGTATACTGGTTTTTTTCGTTGCGGAAGATCACCCGCTCTACAGAACCGCTCATCTCATATAAAGTTTGTTCTTCCTGCCCGGGCATGGCCATTCCTCCGAAAACATATATTCGCTTTTTAAGTATAATACAAAACCGGCCCTATTTCAAATCTTCTGGGGGATTTTCTTCCTTTCTTTTGGGAAAAAGGACCTCTCCCAGTTCCTGTGGGCTGCAAATTTCCAAAAACGGCAGTTCCCTTTGCAGATGTACGCAAATCTCCCTTGTCTCCTGGTCCATCCCCCCATCTACACAGATCAAGCGTTTGGGGCATCGAGACCGGTCCCACTGGAAAGACTGGGCCGCGCTGCGAAGAAGATATTCTGCATCCTCCACATGGCCGGTAAGGGGTACCACCAGGGCAGCCTCCTCCATTTTTTCCGGACGCAAAAGCCACAAAAGCAATAGCCGGCAGGTCTCCACCAGTCCCATAATAAGAAAAAATACCAGCAATCCCTTTCCAAGCAGATCCATTTTCTTTCCCTCCCATTCTGTTTTTCCTATCCTATGATGGAAGGGGCGTTTTTGACAATGGACGCAAAAGCCCTGCGGGATATGGAGAACCCGCAGGGCTTAGATTGCTTTACAGCGTATAAGAAAGTTTTTCTTCGTTCCAGTTTTCAATCACTGGGAGGAATTTCTTGACCCATTCCAGTGCACCAGCAAGGTCGTGCTCCCGATAATTTCCGCATTCCTCCGGCAAGGTACCGGGAATCTCCCCTTCAAAAGAAGCGATGCTGCGGAAAATCTCCTGAATGAGCTCTACTGCCCGGGCCTTTTCTACATTACGCAGAAGAAAATAGAATCCGGTGCGGCAGCCCATAGGGCCAAAGTAAATGACGGAATCCTTTTCCGCGCTATTGCGGGCAAAGGTGGCGAACAGATGCTCGATGGTGTGCATCACCGGGTTCGGCAGATAGGGCGGGGTATTGGGCTTTACCATACGGATATCATAGGTGATGATATCTCCGTCAATGCGGGAAACATAAATCCCCGGCTCCAGCTTGTTGTGATCTACACAGAAACTTGCGATCCTCTCCATGACGCTTCCCCCTTACAGGCCCAAAACCTTTTTCAGCTCGTCCACCTTGTCGGTCTTTTCCCAGGCAACGCCCAACTCTTCGCGGCCCATATGACCATAAGCGGCCAGCTGGCGATAAATGGGAGCACGCAGGCCCAGGTCGCGGATGATGGCGGTGGGGCGCAGGTCAAACACCTTGGAAACAGCGTCGGCCAGCACATCTTTATCAAAGGAAGAAGTACCGAAGGTCTCCACCATGATGGAAACCGGGTGAGCCACGCCGATAGCATAGGCCAGCTGCACTTCGCACTTCTTAGCCACACCGGCAGCTACCAGGTTCTTTGCCACATAACGGGCAGCATAAGCAGCAGAACGGTCCACCTTAGTGGGGTCTTTACCGGAGAAAGCGCCGCCGCCGTGACGACCATAGCCGCCGTAAGTATCGACGATGATCTTCCGTCCGGTCAGGCCGCTGTCGCCCACGGGGCCGCCGATCACAAACCGACCGGTGGGGTTAATAAAGCAGCGAGTCTTGGCGTCCAGCATATCGGCGGGGATAATTGGCTGGATGACGTATTTGACCATGTCCTCGCGAATCTGCATGAGAGATACAGACTCGTTGTGCTGAGTAGAAACCACGACGGTGTCCACACGCACGGGCTTATCATCCTCATACTCGATGGTGACCTGAGTCTTTCCATCGGGACGCAGATAAGGCAGAGTACCGTCCTTGCGCACCTTTGCCAGCTGCTTTGCCAGTTTATGAGCCAGGGAGATGGCCAGAGGCATCAGCTCGGGAGTCTCATCGCAGGCATAGCCGAACATCATGCCCTGGTCGCCTGCACCGATCTGATCATTTTCATCGGTTGCGCCGTTTTTCACTTCGTAGGACTCGTTAACGCCCATGGCAATGTCAGGGGACTGCATATCGATAGAAGTGAGCACTGCACAGGTGTTACCGTTAAAACCTGCATCAGGATTATTGTAGCCGATGCCGCACACCACGTCGCGCACCACAGCAGGGATATCCACATAGCACTCGGTGGAGATCTCACCCATAACATGAATCATGCCGGTGGTAGCAGTAACCTCACAGGCCACATGGGACTGGGGGTCTTTTTCCAGCATAGCGTCCAGGATTGCATCGGAAATCTGGTCGCAGATTTTATCGGGATGGCCTTCGGTTACGGATTCAGATGTGAAAAAATACTTTGCCATTTCTTTTACCTCCATACTTTCAAATTGGGTTTTCGGGGCACAAAAAGCCGCCCGGTCAAACCGAGCGGCATATTGTTACCTCATCTTTCGGTTTAACCCGCAGGAATTGGCACCAGCACGGTTCATCACCGCAGGTTGCCGGACATCACAGGGCCTGTTCCCTCCGTCACTCTTGATAAGGGGTTATTCAATTTTTGCAAAATTGCAGAAAAGAGTATAGCACACTCTTTTTGTCGAATTGTGAAGAAATTGTAAATTTTTTGTCTATTATACTTTACCCTTGAGAATCGGGGAAAGACGCTTGTAGAGGATAAAGGTAATCACAGCATCCAGCACACCCTTGACAAAAGTAAGGGGCAGGTTAAATACCAGGATTCCTTTAAAAATGCTATCGACCGCAGGCACGATGGCGGAGTACATCCCCACTACGGCATCTTCGGGCCACGCCAGTAAATAAGCAGGATATACAATATAATAGTTCACCAGGATGCTACCGGCGGACATCACCAAAGCACCCACGATCATACCGATCAGGGCCGTTTTCCGGCTGGGACGGCGGCGATAGATTAAACCAGCCGGTACCACAAACAGCACACCAATCAGGAAGTTGCACAGTTCCCCCACACCACCGGTGGTGGTAGCGGAAATGTTCACCAAGTTTTTGATGAGGCACACGGCAGCGCCATACGCCGGACCCAACGCGAAGGAAGCCAGCAAGGCCGGCATTTCGGAAAAGTCCACCTTTAAGTAATTGGGCAGAATCGGCAGGCCAAAGCTGAGAAACATAAGAATGGTTGCCGCTGCACCCAGAAGCGCAGTAACGGTAAGCTTGCGCACGCTAATACGGCGCTCACGGGTAAGGGTTTGAGTTGACATAAAAGATTCCTCCTGAAAATCAATTTGCAGTCTTTTCCGCGCGCGGCGGCAGGAGGAAAATAAAAAGGCCCCTTTGCAAAAAGATGCAAAGGGGCACGGAAAAACCTTCTGTTCACCGCTTCTTCCATCCGGACTATACCGTTGGCCCTGGAATCACACCAGATCAGCGACGCAAATGCGTCGGTCGCGGGCTTCCTGCAAAAGCAGGTCACCGCCAGTGGGGAATTGCACCCCGCCCCGAAGACAGCATTTAAATTTAACGAGTTTAGGATATCATATTCTTATCTTGGTGTCAAGGTGCATCCCTCTTCTTTTCCCCACTTTTTTCTCCCTTTGGTTGCAAGGGCGAAGCAAACTTGGTATAATAATTTCCAGATGCAGTTTTTAGACGCATAGCTGCGCCGCTGCTTCTCAACGTTATGGAAACGGCCTTTTCTTTATGAGAATGGCCCGAAACGGAGCGATAGATTATGAAAACAAGTTTTCTGATCCTGCTGTGCAAGCTCTTGCGTTTAGCAGGAAAAATGGTGGGCAAAGGTAGTAGCCTGCCTGGACGAGTAGTCCTGAATCTAGACCCCAACATCCTGCAAAAAATCAAGCTGCCTGAGCAGATCGTGGCGGTAACCGGCAGTAATGGCAAGACCTCTACTGTGGAAATGATCGCCCATGTATTGCAGGCCAGCGGCAAAAAAGTGGCCTACAACAAAGAGGGCTCCAACCAGATTGAAGGTGTAACTACTTTTCTTCTTAATGACTGTACCCTCTCTGGAAAGGTAAAGAGCGATATCATTCTAATGGAAAGCGACGAGCGCTTTGCCCGCCACACTTTCCGTCACTTTACCCCTACCCACTATGTCATCACCAACCTGTACCGCGACCAGATGACCCGCAATGGACACCCGGAATGGGTCTATGATATCGTGGGAGAAAGCATCCACGATGGTACCCATCTGATACTCAATGCCGACGACCCTCTGGTTTCCTGCTTTGGTCTGGGCAAAAAGAATGTGACCTGGTTTGGCGTGGACAGGCTTCCCTTCTCCACTGACCGAAACACTAGCCTGTATAATGATGGACGTTACTGTCCCAACTGCAAGGCTCCCATGAAATATGACTATTATCATTACAACCATATTGGCAGCTATCACTGTACCCAGTGCGAGCTGCACCGCAATGATACAGCCTACACGGTAACAGACGCCAGCCTGGAGGATTCCTACATCGTAATAAACGGCAAATACCGCATCGACTTGAGTTTCTCGGGTATTTACCATTTTTACAACACCCTGGCTACTTTTGCCATTTGCAACCTTCTGGGAGTTTCCGGTGAGGACATCGTTTCTTCCCTCAACCACTACACCATGAAGAGTGGGCGTATCGTCAACTTCGCTGTCGGAGAGAAAGAGGGAACCCTCCTCACCTCCAAGCATGAAAACTCCATCTCCTATGACCAATCCATCCGGGTGGCAGTGCAGGACAAACGGGATACCACCGTAACCGTGATTGTAGACGCCATCAGCCGAAAGTACTATACCAGCGAGACCTCCTGGCTGTGGGATATCGATTTTGAATTGCTGGCTGCCGACTCCGTTAAAGAGATCATCCTTACAGGTCGGTACTGCAATGATCTGGCCGTCCGATTCTCCTACTGCGGCATTGCCCCAGAAAAAATCCATGTTATCGAAGACATTGGGGAGGCTGTCACCTATATGAAGGACTACGCTCCCGGCTATCAGTATGTAATCACCTGCTTCTCCGATAAGGACAAGTTCCTGGACAAGGTGGAAAGGAGAACGGAAGAATGAAACTGCTGTTTTTGTACTATGACCTGATGAACCTTTATGGAGAGACCGGCAATATGCGGGTACTGGAACGCCATCTGCGTGACCAGGGCCTAGAGATCACCATTGTTGGAAAGACAGTGGGAGATGAACTGGATTTCTCCCAGTATGATTTTGTATACGCTGCTTCCGGCACTGAACGGAGCCAAAAGGTAGCCCTGCGCCATTTGCTTCAATACCGGGACAGCCTGGCCCAGGCTATTGAGCGGGGCGTGCCCATGCTGTTCACCGGTAACTCCTTTGAAATGCTGGGCACTTCTATCACCGACGCCAACGGCACCCAGCACCAAGGGCTGGGTATTCTCCCCTTTACTACCACAGAACAGAGCCAAACCCGGTATGTGACCGACGCCATTGCTACCTGCGAACTGGTAGAAGCCCCTGTGGTAGGCTTTGTAAATAAGTGCAGTATTTGTGAAGGGATCACCTCTCCCCTGTTCCATCTCACCATGGGATGCGGCAACACGCCTAATACGCAGGAGGAAGGGCTTTATTACCGCAGCCTGCTGGGCACACATCTCATTGGCCCTCTGCTAGTGAAAAACCCCGCTCTCATGGAGTGGATGGTAAACCGCATTGGGGAACGGCAAGAAGGTTTCTCCTACCAGCCCAAACGGTATGAATATGAGGAAAGAGCCTATCTGGCCACTTATACCGCCTTACGGGAACGGTTGCCGGAAAACCAAAAGTAAATCATAAAAGAAAATCCCCTGATAGATTCCAAATGGTTTCTGTCAGGGGATTTTTGTAGTTTCGTATAAAATTACTGGTCGGCACCGCCACGGATATCGATACGGCGGATTTTACCGCTGATGGTCTTAGGCAGCTCCGTTACAAACTCGATGACACGAGGATACTTGTAGGGCGCGGTCTGCTTTTTCACATAGACCTGGAGTTCTTTTTTCAGCTCCTCGCTGGCTGCATAACCCTTGGCCAGCACAATGGTAGCCTTGACTACCTGGCCGCGCACCGGGTCCGGCACGCCGGTAATAGCACACTCCAGTACTGCGGGATGCTCCATAAGCACACTTTCGATCTCAAAGGGCCCAATGCGATAACCGGAAGACTTGATGATATCGTCATTCCGGCCGATATACCAGAAGTAACCGTCCTCATCCCGCCAAGCGGTATCACCGGTATGATAGATGCCGTCGCTCCAAACGCTCTTGGTGCGCTCCTCATCCAGATAATAGCCGTTGAACAGACCAGCAGGCTTTTTACCAGGAGTACGGATCACGATCTCGCCCACTTCGCCGGTGGGGACAGAATTTCCCTGCCGGTCAATAAGGTCTACCTGATATGCCGGGTTGGGCATTCCGGTAGAACCAGGCTTGGGCTCGGTACCAATAGGATTAAACAGCACCAAAGTCGTCTCACTCTGGCCAAAGCCCTCCATGAGCTTAAGGCCGGTAGCTTTGTAGAACTGGTTAAACACCTCAGGATTCAGCGGTTCGCCGGCAATACAGGCATACTTCAAAGAAGAAAGATCGTATTTGGACAGGTCCTCCTTAATGAAGAAACGATACATGGTAGGCGGCGCACAGAAAGTGGTGATCTTGTACTTGGCAAATAAAGGCAAAATCGCCTCTGCATGGAAGCGGTCAAAGTCACAGACAAAGATACCTGCCTCCATAAACCACTGGCCATAGAGCTTGCCCCACATAGATTTCATCCAACCGGTATCGGAGATGGTAAGGTGAAGGCCATCAGGAACCACATTCTGCCAGTATTTGGCGGTGACAATGTGGGCAATGGGATAAGAAAAGTCGTGGCATACCATCTTGGGCATACCAGTGGTACCGGAAGTAAAGTAAATGAGCATGGGCTCCTCTACCCGAGTTTCCGCCCGCTGCATGGTATCGGCAAACTTCAGATATTCGGTATCAAAATTCACCCAATCTTTATATTGTCCATGGACGCTGATCTTGATCTGTACGGTGGGGGAATCCGGAAGAGCAGACTCTACATGCTCCGTAACACCGCCATCCGTTGTGCAGATAACGGCCTTTACCCCTGCCGCATTACAGCGATAGGAAATATCCTTTTTGGTAAGCTGATTGGTAGCGGGGATTCCAACGGCTCCCAGCTTATGAAGGCCCAACAGAGCAAACCAGAACTGGTAATGCCGCTTTAAAATCAGCATGACCCGATCCCCTCTTCCGATTCCCAAAGAGGCAAAAAAGTTTGCTGCCCGGTTACTGGCCTTAGAAATATCGGAGAAGGAGAAGGTATGCTCCTCACCGGCTTCGTTACACCACAGCATAGCCCGACGCAGGGGCTCTGCCTGGGCAATAGCGTCTACCACATCATAGGCAAAGTTAAAGTCCCCATTATAAACCGGCTCAAACCCTACCAGCTTTCCGTCATAAAAGGTTTCCCGGCAATATTTCTGATGGATGTTCAGCATGATTCCTCTTCCTCCTGGTCTTTGATGACAATGGCAAGAAACTGGCAGGGCTCTCCTCCGGTGGCGATCATGCCATGGCCCCGGCCGGAATCATAAAAAATAGCGTCTCCGGCTTTTAAAACCTCGGTATGATTTTCCATCTGTACTTTTAACTCGCCGGACAAGATGTAATCAAATTCCTGGCCCGCATGAGTAGAAAGAGCAATAGGAGCATTCTGTTCATCGGGAATAAAGGGTGCGGTGACCAAAAACGGTTCGGCCAGCTTATCCTTGAGCCGATAGCCCAAGTGCTTATAGGTAAAGCCTTTGCGACGGCGCATATCCAGCCCCTCATCTTTTCGCACAATGCAATAGAAAGAAAGATGAGGATTCTGTCCAGTGAGCAGCTCCACGATATCCACGCCGAACTTATCAGCACATTTATACAGGAAGGTGAAGTTAAAATCCTTCTTTCCTTCCTCGCAGGCCTGATAGTCTGCGATACTCACGTCCAATGCTTCTGCCATTTCCTCCATGGTAAATTCACAGATCTCACGCAGGGCTCGGATACGCTCGGAAATTTCCAGTACTCTTGCTTCCATATGGGTCACAGCCCCTTTCGTATGTTATTTTTATTGATGTAATGGGACGAAAATTTATCTCTTATATCCCATTAGAATGTAGATCAGATAAATCGGAAAGTAACTTTAAAACAATTGCTTTTGCTTCACGGCCAGCTTCCAAATTATTATACTCCACAAAATATACATATGTATCAATTAAACGATACAAAAGAATATATATTTTTTGCTTTAACGTGTAGGCAGAGCTGGACAAATCAATATCGCCATAACCTGAAAAAAAAGAATCATCCGACATCCATCCTCCTGCAAACTCATATGCCATATCGCCAAATAATGCACGATCAGCATCAATGATTGCGGCGACTCTTTTATGATCTGGAGTAACTAGCACATTGCCATCCCATAAATCCCCATGAACAAGGTGAGGCTTCTTGACAGTATTCAAGAGTTCTTTGTAGTGAATGGGAATTTTTTCCGCTCTTTCCAAAACATGTTGCTCGAAGATTTTATGCGGCCTTAAACTGACAGTTATTTTGGAAAACTCTGAAGATAAATACTTTTCCCAAGAATCGAATCCCCTGCCTTCTAAGACATCAAATGCTCTGCCAAATTGTTTTCCTACGATGGAATGTATCCGTGCCGTCATGCGGCCTGTCTGAAAGTATATTTCTTTTCTCTCCTCCCCAGATAATTCCGTAGACGTCAGGCATAAACTGTCAATGTATCCCGTTATCATATAGTCTCGACCAATCAGCTTTTTATCTGTCACACAAGCAACAATTTTAGGCGCCGGTATTTCCTGTTCCGCACAAAGCCTATAGACACTTCTTTCCGCCTCCATGAGATGTTCTTCAAAAGGTAAGAGCAGGTGCCGATTGACTGGCCCTATCCGCAAAACATAATTTTCCTTATCGGAAAATGTAATCTGATAGGTAGTGTTAAACATTCCACCCTTAAGCAAGTGATACGTAAACGGTACCTTGCCAAAATGATGTGTAATCACATTTTCTAATTCTTCTACTGTTAATTCCCGAAACAAATTAGATTGGTTCATCGTCACTATCTCCTCCCCATCAGCTTTTTTACTCTTTGTAACTAAGCCATTTATTACTTAGCGACGATATTCACCAGCTTGCCGGGAACATAAATTTCTTTCACAATACGCTTGCCGTCGATCTCTGCAGCGATCTTGGCGTCCGCTTTAGCAGCTGCAATAGCATCATCCTTGGTGATATCCGCGGCAACCTGCATACGGGCGCGCAATTTACCGTTGACCTGCACTACGATCTCCACGGTGGCGTCCTTACACTTGGCTTCATCATATGCCGGCCACTGGGCAACAGACACCAGGCCCTCTCCCAGTGCGTTTGCTGCCCACACTTCTTCGGTGATATGAGGGGCAAAGGGGTTCAGCAGCAAGGTGAAGATCTTCAGCTCTTCTTTGGTGATAGAGCCTTTATCGGCAATGTCGTTGAGCAGAGCCATCAGTGCAGCAATGGCAGTGTTGAATTTCAGACTTTCGATATCCTCGGTGACCTTCTTAATCGTCTTGTGGAAAACTGTCTCCATTTCGGGACGCAGACCACCTTCGGTCAGAATTTCCTGCAAATTCCAATAACGGTCCAGGAAACGGCGGCAGCCACGCAGACTATTGATGTTCCACGGGGCGGCTTTTTCAAAGTCGCCAATGAACATCTCATACAGACGCATGGTATCAGCGCCGTACTCGTTGACGATATCATCCGGGTTCACCACATTGCCACGGGATTTACTCATCTTCTCGCCGTTGTCGCCCAGAATCATGCCGTGGCTGGTACGCTTGGCATAAGGCTCAGCAGTAGGCACCACACCGATATCATACAGGAACTTGTGCCAGAAACGGCTGTACAGCAGGTGCAGAGTGGTATGCTCCATACCGCCGTTATACCAGTCTACCCGATTCCAGTATTCCAGCGCCTCTTTGCTTACAGGAGCTTTATCATTGTGGGGGTCCATATACCGCAGGAAGTACCAGGAAGAACCGGCCCACTGGGGCATGGTATCCGTCTCTCGACGGGCAGGGCCGCCGCAGTGCGGGCAAGTGGTATTCACCCAGTCGGTCATATGGGCCAAGGGAGATTCGCCGTTATCGGTAGGCTCGTAGGATTTTACATTCGTTTTTTTTTTTGGCAGCTGATCCTCCGGCAGGGGAACCCAGCCACACTTCTCACAATACACCACCGGAATAGGCTCGCCCCAGTAACGCTGACGAGAGAACACCCAGTCGCGGAGCTTGAAGTTTACCTTTTCGTGGCCAATGCCCTTTTCGGTGAGATATTCAACAATGCGCTTTTTCGCATCTTCTACACTCAGGCCATCCAGAATACCGGAGTTAACCATGATGCCGGTATCGCAATCGGTAAAGGCCTCTTTTTCCACATCGCCGCCCTTTACCACTTCGATAATAGGCAGGTTAAATTTCTTTGCAAACTCCCAGTCACGGGTATCGTGGGCAGGCACAGCCATAATAGCGCCGGTGCCATAGGATACCAGCACATAGTCGGAGATGAAAATCGGAATCTCTTTGCCGGTCAGCGGGTTAATTGCAGAAACGCCGTCCAAGCGCACACCGGTTTTTTCTTTGACAACCTCAGTACGTTCAAAGTCGGACTTCCGGGCAGCTTCGGCCTGATAAGCGCGGATTTCCTCCATGTTGTGGAGCTTATCAGCCCACTTTTCCAGATAGGGATGCTCAGGGGAAACCACCATGTAGGTTGCGCCGTACAGGGTATCGGGACGGGTAGTGTAAATGGTCAGTTTATCGCCAGCAGTGGTGTTAAAGTCCACCTCTGCACCAGTAGAGCGACCGATCCAGTTGATCTGCTGGGCCTTCACTCGCTCAGGATAATCCACCTGATCCAGATCGTCGATGAGGCGCTGAGCATATTCGGTAATCTTCAGCATCCACTGAGATTTGACCTTGCGGACAACCTCGCTGCCGCAGCGCTCACACACACCATTGACCACTTCTTCGTTGGCCAGCACGCACTTACAGGAGGTGCACCAGTTCACAGCCATTTCCTTCTTATAGGCCAGGCCGTGCTTTAACAACTGGAGGAAGATCCACTGGGTCCACTTATAGTACTCGGGATCGGTAGTATTGATCTCCCGGCTCCAGTCAAAGGAAATACCCAGAGACTGGATCTGCTTCTTAAAGCGGGCGATATTCTGCTTGGTCACCTCGGCGGGATGCACATGGTTCTTAATAGCATAGTTCTCGGTAGGCAGACCGAATGCGTCCCAACCGATGGGGTACAGCACATTGTATCCCTGCATCCGGCGCTTTCTGGAAACGATATCCAGGGCGGTATAGGGACGAGGATGTCCTACATGCAGGCCCTGTCCGGAAGGATAGGGGAATTCTACCAGGGTGTAGTATTTTGGTTTGTCGGAATCGTTAGAGGCGTGAAAAACACCGGCCTCTTCCCATTTTTCCTGCCATTTGGGTTCAATTGCTTTGGGATCGTATTTCATGAGGGAAATGCTCCTTTTTATAAAAAATAAATTAGCTTGTACAAATAAATCACTCGGAAAGCTCCGGGTCAACCTCTTCCCCATCCTGCCACAGACGGTCAAGGTCATAAAAACTGCGGGATTCTTGGGTAAACACATGGACTACCACGCTGCCGTAATCCAGCAACACCCAAGAATTGGAGTTGTATCCCTCGATATGACCGGGGGTAACACCCTTTTCCTTGAGCTGATATTCCACTTCATCGGCCAGTGCTTTAACCTGTGTATTGCTGGTACCAGTGGCGATGACAAAGTAATCGGCGATCACAGAAAGCTCCGTGATGCGCAGAATCTTCAAATTCAGGGCTTTTTTGCTGTCCAGCGCTTTGGCAGCGACTTTGGCCAGTTCCAGTTCTGTCATAGATTTGTTCCTTCCTTTATGATTGGTTTTCCTTAGTTTGTGTTTGAAAGTGTTCAGGATGCATCAGCACCCAGTTAAAGGCAGCTACGGTATCGGGATGAATGGGCACCTCCTGCTTTGCCAGATCTTGAATAGTAAAGGCAAGGCCCTCGATCATGGCAAGGCGCAGGTCAGTATGGGCTTTTTCCCGCATCCGTTCTACACCTGGATAATCTCGATCGGCAGAAGTAAAATCCGCAATAAAGATTACCTGTTCCAAGGGACTCATACCTGCATGGCCCACTGTGTGATAGTACACTGCGTTGAGAATCTCGCGGTCATGAATGTGGAGTACTTCTTGTAGATAAGCCATCCCACTAATCGCATGATACAACTTTTTGGCGCTCTGTTCCACCTCAGAAAGATGAATCCCCGCTTTTTCAATGAGCGTAAGCTGTTCGGCAGGGCTAGAGTCCTTCATACAGTCGTGAAGCACACCCGCTTCTGCGGCTTTTTGGGGGTCAGCGCCGTATTTTTCCGCAAGGATCACTGCTTCAAAGGCCACATTGATGCTATGCCGGTAGCGGTAATCGCTAAGCAGCGGCCGTATTTTTTCGGCATAAACTTTCGCAGTGGGAAACCTCTCAAAAAGTGCTCCTTCCCTTTCTTTGTCCTTTTTACCCAAACCAAACTTCTCCTTTCCCATAAATAACAAACCCCGGATACAGCCTGCGCCATATCCGGGGCGAAACATCTCTGTCCGCGGTACCACCCTGATTCGGCCGCATTCCACGGCCCTTTGAGGATCACAAGATCCCGGCCGGTAACGGGGCCATCCGTCCATTCCTTATCAGAACGAAGGCTCAGGGGCGAGCTATGCACAGCAACATCCTGCCGACTTTCACCAACCGTCGGCTCTCTGCAAAGTTTGTCTGCTGTCTTTTTCCCTTCACAGCCTATTGTATATTACACTGTTATCGTAAATTATACCCTACAGTACTTCCCCATGTCAAGGGAATCCCTTTCTTTTCCTGAAAAGAATGCCTTTTTCCATTACAGCGTGGTGAAATTTGGTTCCTCTTTTCTTTTTCTTCCCGGCGGAAAAATGATGGCCCAAATTCCTATAGCTAAGAAAAACAGTCCCCCCAACAGGTTTGCTGCCAATGCATCAGGCTGTGGAGCCAGAATATAGGTGGAAACCGATGGGGATTCGGGGTCATATTTGACCGGAAAGGACTCGCCGATTTCCTTTTGGGAGACAGTCCCTTTGATTTCCCCAGTATATAGGGTTTCATTTACCGTATATTCATAGGTGACGTCATATACCAGTGTGCTGCTACTGTGCCGGATGCCGCTGGATTCCCGGCGCTGCTCCACCGAAATGACCACAGCGTCAGTAGTAGGCCAATCTTTCTGCGACTGTTCTGCCTGATAATTGGAAACGCCAAAGTAACCGAAGTAACAGCCCCCTAAGCAGAAAAGAACACCCACAAGCGCCAAAATTTTCCGTCTCAAGCCTGCCCACCTTCTTTTTGCCGGTACAGTCCTTTTTCTTTGATATACCGGGCGATTTCGGGGGACACCAGCCCATTAAGAGGGGTACCTGCTGCTACAGCTTCCCGCACCATCGTACTAGACACCGGCAGATATCGGATATTACAGAGAACGGTTTCGGCGCCCCGGGTGCGGAGAAATTGGGCGTACTTTTCCAGCCGTACCATTCCATCCAAGCTTCTAGGAGCGGCGCAGAGGGTAGCCAGCCGGTAAATTTTCTCCGGCCAACGCCAATGATCTACAGTGAGGAACATATCCTCCCCCATGAGCAAATGCCACTGGCAGTCGGGGTACAACCTATGCAGTTCTTCCAATGTCTGGGCGGTATAGCTTTTCCCGGCCCGCCGAATTTCCAAGTCGGAAACCTGGAGGCGTTCATCCCCAGCCGCTGCCAGACGGCACATGGCCAAACGGTCCTCAGGGCTTGCTAGCTGGTGAGCCTGCTTATGAGGTGGCTGAAAGGTGGGCATCAGCAAAATTTTATCCAACCCCAGCTGATCTGCAAAATCTTTTACCAGATGGATATGAGCTTCATGAATAGGGTTGAATGTCCCACCATACAGACCTATTTTTGCCATAGTCCATCACCTGTTTCAGTCTTTTCCTTTGGGGAGGATGATTTTTGGCTCTTTGGGATGACGGCGGTACAGCACAAACCGAGTACCGATGACCTGTACCACCTCGGAATTGGTTTCTTTTGCCAGCTCTTCGGCAGCTTCCCGAGCAGAAAGAGGCGCAGTTTCTAAAGCGCGACCCTTAATCAACTCGCGAGCGGTCAAGGCATCATCGGCCTGCTTGACCAACTCGGGGCTCATGCCGGATTTTCCCACCATAACAATGGTATCAATGGGGTTTGCCAAGGAACGCAGATAGGCTCTTTGTTTGCTTGTTAACATATGTTTACTCCTTTAATTCAGGTTATTTTTTCAGATAGTCTTTCAGCACCAGATGGAATTTTTCCAGCGCCTTACCGCGATGGCTCACGGCATCCTTTTCAGCAGCGGTCATCTGAGCAAAAGTCTTTTCGCCACACAGAAACACCGGATCATAACCAAAGCCATCCTCCCCGGCGGGAGCAAAAGCAATAGAACCGGGGCAGTCACCCTCAGCACGCAGGATATCTCCATTAGGGAACACGCAGCAAATGGCGCTGACAAACCGGGCAGTGCGCTTTTCGGCAGGGACCTCTGCAAGCTCGCCCAACAACTTTTGGATGCGTTGCGCATCAGTGGCGTCCTCACCAGCATACCGGGCAGAATACACTCCGGGACGACCATCCAGCGCGTCCACCTCCAAGCCGGAATCGTCAGCCACAGCAGGGAGGCCAGTTTCCTCACAGGCAGCCTTTGCCTTTAAATAGGCGTTTTCAGCAAAGGTGGTACCAGTCTCCTCTACTTCGGAGAGATCGGCGGTGATGGCATCCACACCCAAAGGGGAAAGGATGCGCTGTAATTCCTCTAATTTATGTTTATTATGGGTTGCAATCACAAATTTCATGGGAAACCTCCAGAAAGTCAATGTAAGGTTGGCGAAAGCTTCATAACCGCGAATAGCCAATGTAAATTTGAATACCGATACCCCGCGAATCGCCTGTGAGGGCGTCCCCGCTTACCAGCGGTCGTCCCGCTCAAACAATGCGCGGGCAAAGTCATCCGCATCAAAGGGCTGCAAGTCGTCCACCTTTTCCCCTACGCCGATAAACTTTACCGGCAAGCCCAGTTCTTCGCGAATTGCTAATACCACGCCGCCCTTGGCAGTGCCGTCCAGCTTGGTAAGCACAATACCAGTAATGCCGGCCGCTGCGCTGAATTCCCGGGCTTGGTTTACGCCATTCTGCCCGGTGGTGGCATCCAGCACCAACAACACCTCTTTGTCGCAGTCCGGCAGCTCCCGGTCAATAATTCGGTTGATCTTGGCCAGCTCGTCCATCAGGTTTTTCTTATTATGCAGCCGTCCAGCAGTATCGCAGATGATTACATCGCTCCCACGGGCTTTGGCCGCCGCAATGGTGTCGAACACCACCGCTGCTGGGTCACTGCCCTCGGCGTGCTTAATCATGGGCACGCCAGCACGCTGACTCCAGATCTCCAGCTGCTCAATAGCCGCCGCACGGAAAGTATCCGCTGCGCCTAAAATCACCTGCTTGCCTTCCCCTTTCAATCGGGAGGCCAGCTTACCGATAGTAGTAGTTTTGCCAGCGCCGTTGACGCCGATCACCAAAATAATAGAAGGCCGGGTACTAATATTCAATTCTTCCCCGCCGCGGATCATTTCGGCAACAGTTTCTTGTAGCAAACCCATAATAGCGTTGGGGTCCTTGACTCCCTCTTCCTTGACTCGGCGGCGCAGAGTATCGCAAATATGTCCGGCAGTGGTAACGCCTACATCCCCCATCACCAACAGTTCTTCCAGCTCTTCGAAAAGCTCCTCGTCAATTTTGGTAAAGGAATGCAGCATCCCGCTGATCTGAGAACTAATACTCTCTCGAGTCTTTTTCAGACCTTCTTTAATTTTATTGAATAATCCCATGATAATCACTCCATTCATACACGGGGTAGATTACTCTATATAACTAGTATATCATATTTTGGAAGCAAAATCAGCAAAAATCAGATAGCTCCCATTTTCTCGCCGTCCTCGGTATTGCGCAGCTCCAGCAGCTTGGAAATGCCCTGGTCTTGCATGGTTACACCGTAAAGCACGTCCGCTTCTTCCATGGTACCGCGGCGGTGCGTAATAGTGATAAACTGGGTGTTCCGGTTCATGCGTCGGAGGTAATTGGCGAACCGGGTCACATTTACGTCATCCAGTGCGGCTTCGATTTCGTCCAGTACGCAGAAAGGAGGCGGGCTTACCTTCATAATGGCAAAGTAAATGGAAATTGCCACCAGTGCCATTTCTCCACCGGAAAGGGATTCGATATGGGTGACGATCTTTCCCGGCGGCTGTACTGCAATCTCAATGCCGGAGTGTAGTACATCACTGGGATCCGTGAGGGTAAGGGAGGCCGTACCGCCACCAAACAGTTCTTGAAAAATACCGGTAAAATGGCCGCTGATTTCCTTGAAGCGAGTGGTAAACAGCTCTTGCATATGGCGGGTCAAGTCGTGTATCAGGCGGATTAACTCCTCCTTGGAATGCTCCACATCCTGGATCTGTGCCATCAAAAATTCGTATCGCTCCGATACCTCTTTATATTCTTCAATAGCCGCCACATTCACACTGCCCAGTCCACGAATTTTTAATTTAATCTCATTGAGCCGTTTCTGGGCCTCTCCAACATCGGGGACGGTTACCCCCATCTGCTCCGCCTCCCGACGGGTGAGTTCATATTCTTCCCATAGCCGGCTGATAATGGTGTCGTATTCCTTTTGCAGACTATCACGACGCTCTTCCAAACGAGCCAACTCACGAGTGATATTTTCTCGCTGGGCTGTCTGCTCACGCTCACTGGCACGCAATTCTCCAGAGCGCTTTTCCAGTTCTGTGCGGCGCACGCCTGCCAGCTCTGCCTTTTCACGGGCACTCTTGGCGGATTCCCGCAAAGACTCTACCTTGCCTCGACGTTCCTCAATTCGAGACTGGTATTCCCCAATAGAATTATCCGATGCGGTAGCTTGGCTTTGCAGTTCTTCCATTCGGCCAGCAAAGTCTTCCTTGCGCCGCTTCAAGTCTTCTACTGTAGCCTCCAGTGCTTCACGATCCTTTTTAGCAGAAAGGGCCGCCATGCGAATTTCCTGCAAATGGGAGGTAATCTCCTCACTGCGACGAGCTAGGTCTTCACGACTGCCGGTGGAAGATTGGATCTCTTCTTGCAGGGCTTGAATCTCTCCGCAAAGCTGTTCTTCCTGCCGGCGGGCTTCTTCTAGTCCGGTATGTAAAGATTGTAACCGTGAGGAAGATCCCATCTGCTCCTGTTCCAACTCTCGAATATGGTGACGGATCGTCAAGAGCTCTGTCTCCATCCGTTTCTTTTCCGTCTCCACTCGGAACCGTTCCTCCTGAGCAGAGGAAAGCTCTCCCTTTGCAGTGGACAGTTCTGCCTCCGCGGCTGCCGCTTCGGAAAGAAGTTCCTTTAAACGGGTAGCAGCTACTTCTGCTTTTTGCTCCATTGCGGCCGCTTTTTCCCGAATGCGGACGATCTCGGAAGCGCGGCTCAAAAGGCCGGAATTCCGGGCAAGGGAACCACCGGTAAGGGAACCGCCAGTATTTACCACCTGACCGTCCAAGGTGACGATGCGGAACCGATAGCGGAACCGCCGCGCAATAGCTACGGCACTATCCAAATCTTCTGCAATCGCGATCCTGCCCAATACGGAATTGAGCACCCCCTCATATTCCTCTTCACAGCTGCACAGGGAAGCGGCAACTCCCACAAAGCCAGGGCAATCTTCCAGAGAAGGCTCCTGCAATAGGCTCCCGTGGATAGTAGAAAGAGGCAGAAAGGTAGCGCGTCCTGCATCTCGTTGTTTTAATAGACGAATAGCAGCTTTGGCATCCTGCTCGGTCCCCACTACAATATTCTGCATAGCGGCGCCCATGGCAGTTTCAATGGCGACTGCATACTGTTGCGGAACCCGGAACAGCCGGGACAGAGGGCCGTGGATACCGGAAAGATTACCACGGCCTGCCTCCCGCATTACCGTTTTAACGCTCTGGGCAAAACCCTCCAAGTTTCTCTCCAAATCCTCCAATACCTTGGCGCGGCGGAGCTGCTCCTGAATGTCCAGATGCATCTTATCGTTTTCCTTTTTCTGTTCTTCGGCCTTTTTGCGGCGGGAATCCACCCGCATCTCATAGCCTCGAACAGAATTACGGATACTTTCTACCCGTGCATCCACTGCAGCAAGCAGTTCAGCGGTTTCCTGGATCTCTTCTTGGGCCTTCTGCTCCTGCTCCTTTCGGGCAGCAAGGGTCTGTTCTACTGACTCTTGTCGAGCGGTGATTTCTTTTAAAATGGACTCTGCACCGGTCGCCCGCACTCTTGCCTCTGAAAGAGCAGAATTTTTCTCTGCCAGCTTTACAGAAAGATCGTCTACCTGTCGAGCCGCCTCATCAGCACTGCGGCGCAGATCACTGAGGCTTTCTGCTGTTTGCTGGAATTCTTCTTCCCGAGCGGCAGCTTCCTTTTCTTTTACTTGGATTTCTGTCTGTCTGGCAGCAATTTCCCAATCCAGATTTTTCTGGGAGGAAACAGCACGTTCCATCTCTTCCTGAATGCGCTCCACATTTTGTCTGGCATGGCGGATGTCGTTTTCCAGTACCGAAATCTCGCCCTCCAATCTGGCTGCGCTCTCTTCATCACCGGCAGCTTGATTGCGCAGTTCATCCATTTGGGCGGAACAAGTATTGATGGCGGTATAATTTTCCTCAATACGAGCCGCCAAGGTATCCAGTTCCTGAGAAATATTGTCCTGCTGAGAACGAGCTAGCGCGATTTTATCCTCTTGCTCCCGCAAAGTACGGCCAGAGCGGTTCAGGGTTTCTAGCCACAGTCCAATTTCCAGAGTCTTTTTCTCTTCTGACAATTCCAAAAAGCGCTGTGCTTTTTCCGACTGTTCCCGCAAAGGGGCAATGCGGCCTTCCAGTTCGGAAACAATGTCCCGCAGGCGAAGGAGGTTTTCCTCTGCCTTATCTAACCGGCGCTCCGCTTCCTCTTTACGATAACGGAAACGGGAGATACCCGCAGCTTCTTCGAAAATCTCCCGCCGATCCTCGGAACGGGCCGCTACGATACTGTCGATCTTGCCCTGTCCGATGATGGAATAGCCGTCGCGACCCAGACCGGTATCCATAAACAGCTCGTGGATATCCCGTAGGCGCACGGCGGCTTTGTTGATAAGATATTCACTTTCTCCAGACCGGTAATACCGGCGGGTAATGGCAACGGTATCTCCGTCAAAATTCAACTCTCGGCCAGTGTTGTCCAGGGTGAGGGTAACTTCTGCATATCCCACAGGCTTACGGGCCGGGGTGCCGCTAAAAATCACATCCTCCATTTTAGAGCAGCGCAGTGTCTTAACCGACTGCTCTCCTAACACCCAGCGCATGGCGTCGCTAATATTACTCTTTCCGCTTCCGTTAGGCCCCACAACTGCGGTGATTCCCTCTTCAAACTGAAGGGTGGTCTTATCTGGAAAGGTCTTGAAGCCCTGTAACTCCAGTGACTTCATTAGCATGGGCTTTTCCTCCTCTCGTTCATGGCCGCCCTGATCTCCCATTTTCCTGGCAAAACATCGGGGTCCTGCAAAAAGCGGACATAATATCCCTTTTGCCTAAGGGCTTCCATATTGGTCTTTTTTTGTCCCAGCGCAGTAGAAAGGCTGGAAGGATGCACGGCAACGGGAATTTCTCCTTCGCCTTTTAGGGCTCTTTTTGATAATGCAGCAAGAAGCCCCGTAAGGAAAATATGGCTCTCGCAAAGTTGACGAAAGGCCGGATGGTATGGCCCTGCCACCACCTGCTCTTTTAACTCTGGCGTATCGTGGAGTCCCAGCCGAATAACTGGAATTCCAGCATCTCGAAAAAGGAGAAGTAAATCACTGCAAAGTTCTACTGCTTTACACAACTCTTGGGGGTGGTAACTTTCCTCTAAAAACCAAGTTTCCAGCTGGGTTCCAGGCAGTACTAATGTGGGATATATCCGCACAAAATCGGGATTTATGGCGAGAAATGCCTCAGTAGTATTCCGGTCGATTTTTTCTGTTGCACCAGGGAGCCCTGTCATCATTTGCAATCCAAGTGTAAAGCTATATTCCTTTATAAGCATGGAAGAATTCTCCACATCTTTGGCAGTATGTCCTCTGCCATTTTTTTGCAGAACCATATCATCCATACATTGAGCGCCCAGTTCGATTGTGGTGAATCCGTGCTCTTTTAGAAGGGTTAGCCGCTCATTATCAATAGCATCTGGACGAGTAGAACACCGAACTCCCGCAAATCCCAGTTCCTCCCGGGCACGCTTGGCAACTTTTAGCAGAGAAAGGAAATAGCTTCTATCAATGGCGGTAAAGCTACCGCCAAAAAAGGCCAGCTCACAGCGGGAAACATCCTGCTGGGATGCGGCCTTTTGGGCAATCTCCCACACCTCCTCTGGGGAAGGCTGCTTCTGCTGACCCGTAATGCGGCGTTGATCGCAAAAACTACATTGGTGGGGACATCCATTGTGCGGAATGAATATCGCAACATTTCCCCGGCTCAATAGCCCATCAACTCCAATGCTTCCCGGGCGGCCTGTTGTTCTGCTTCCTTCTTACTTCTGCCGCCGCCTTTGCCAATGACATTGCTGTTTAGATGAACCTCAACGGTAAAATGCTTGTTATGATCTGGGCCGCTCTCTCCGGTAAGGATGTACTCCAGCCGCTCCTCGGGGTTCTGCTGGATAATCTCCTGCAAGGCGGTTTTAAAATCACGGAAGGCCTTGGGCTTGGCGCTCTTGAGGGCAGGAAGCACATACTTGAGGATAAACTTTTTTGCTTCCTCCATACCGTTTTCCTCTCCAGCATCCATATACACAGCAGCGATAATAGCCTCAAAAGCATCTGCCAAAATGCTGGGACGAGTTCTGCCACCGGAATTCTGCTCGCCGTGGCTCAAACGCAGATATTCTCCCACTCCCATCTGCTTGGAATAACCACACAGCGCTTTTTCACACACCAGAGAAGAACGAATTTTGGTAAGATCTCCTTCCGGCAAATCGGGGCGGTGTTTAAAAAGATAATCCGCTACCACTACGCCTAAAACAGAATCTCCCAAAAATTCCAACCGCTCGTTACACTTGCACTCCCCCTTATGCTCGTTAGCATAAGAAGAATGTGTGAGGGCGGTCATGATATAAATGGGTTCCTTAAAATGATATCCGATCTTTTCTTCCAGTTCCCGCAGATCTCTCATGCCTGTCCTCCTTCTGTGGTTTCATTGACTTTCATCTCCTGCAAAGAAGCAGAAATCTTTGCCACTACGTCCCCTTCCACATAAGCTTTCGTCAGGCGCAGGGCGTTTTTAAAGGTCTGAGCTTTTGCGCTGCCATGAGATTTGAATACCGGTTTGGCTGCACCCATAATAGGAGCGCCGCCGTACTCATTATAATCCACCGATTTTTTTAATTCCTTCATATCGTTGAGGATCAGGGCTGCTGCCAATTTATTTTTGGTGCTCTTGGTAAAGATCCCCTTGATCTTCTTCATCAGAGTCAAAGCAACACCCTCGTATAACTTTAAGATTACGTTACCGGTAAAGCCGTCGCAGACCACCACATCCGCTGCATCCACCGGGATATCACGGGCTTCGATATTTCCAATAAAATTCACCGGGGTTTCCTTCAGCAAGTGAAATGCCTCCTGCTGAAGTTCGCCGCCCTTGTGGTCTTCGGTGCCCACATTGGCAAGGCCCACCCGGGGATTCTGAATTCCCATTACATGTTCCATATAAGCTGCACCCATCATGGCAAACTGTTGGAGCATTTCCGGCCGGCACTCCACGTTGGCGCCGCCATCAATCAGCATAAAGAACCCCTGATCTTTTGGCATAACCGGGGCAAATGCCACCCGCTTTACGCCCTTGATGCGCTTTACGATCATATTGGCTCCAAACACCAGAGCTCCGCTATTACCAGAGGAAACAAAGGCATCTCCGTCGCCAGCTGCCAAACGACGTAAACCTTCTGCCAGAGAACAGCCGCTCTTTTCCTTCATAATGCTTTTAGGCGGGTCATCCATGGTCATCACGTCCGGCGCATCGGCAATCTCCATGCGATTCAGGGAAATATTATTTTCCTCTGCCACCTGCCGGATGATTTTTTCACTGCCGGTAAGAAGGATATCAATATCCAGCTCTTCTACTGCCATCTGGCAGCCTTTCAGGATCTCTAAAGGGGCGTTGTCCCCGCCAAATGCGTCCACAATGATCTTCACAGCAAGCACCTCATTTCACCGGCACAAAGCCGGACAATATCTATTAGTTATTTCGTTGCAAGATGTCAGATAGGAGCGAAAGTCCTCTATGGGAAAGGGCAGCGTATCGCTCCCGTTTATCCCGGATATGGGGCTCGATAGGCGGCAACACGCCAAAGTTGGCCCCCATAGGTTGAAAATCCTTGGTGGGACTATTGGCCACATAATCAGCCAAAGCTCCCATCATGGTCTCCCGAGGCAGGACAAGCCGCTCTCTGCCCAATAGATGGGCGGCAGCGTTTCTGCCCGCCAAAATACCGGAAGAAGCGGATTCCATATAGCCCTCCACGCCGGTAATCTGTCCGGCAAAGAACAGCTCCGGCCGGACCTTCACACTGTAATCCGCTGACAAAAAGCCCGGAGATTTCAAAAAGGTATTTCGATGCATGACCCCATACCGCACGATCTCGGCATTTTGCAGGCCGGGGATCATACCAAATACCCGCTTCTGCTCGCCAAATTTGAGATTGGTCTGGAAGCCTACCAGATTATATAAAGTCCCTTCCGCGTCCTCTCGGCGCAGCTGTACTACCGCCCAGGGACGGTGTCCGGTACGGGGGTCCCGCAATCCTACCGGCTTCAAAGGGCCAAACCGCAGAGTATCCTTTCCCCGCTGGGCCATAACTTCCACCGGCATACAACCCTCATAAACCTTAGGATTCGCTACATCAAAATCATGTACGGGGGCGCGCTCCGCGGTGACCAAGGCATCATAAAACGCCTCGTATTCCTCTTTATTCATGGGACAATTGAGGTAAGCGTCATCCTCCCCTTTGTCATACCGGGAGGCAGCAAAACACAAAGAGCGGTCCAAGCTCTCGGCGGTAACGATGGGGGCAGCAGCATCAAAGAAGCTCAGCCCACCGCCGCACATTTTAAAAATATCCTCTGCTAATGCGTCGGAGGTCAAAGGTCCGGTGGCCACTACCACGCAGCCATTCTTGGGAATCTCCGTTACCTCCTCATGGACAACGGTAATCAGCGGATGAGATTCGATCTTTTCAGTGGCCATTTTGGCAAACTGCACCCGGTCCACAGCGAGAGCCCCTCCGGCGGGTACTGCGCACTGATCGGCGCAGGCCATCAGCAGCGAACCGAAACGCCGCATTTCCTCTTTCAGCATCCCGGCGGCGCTTTCCAGCCGAGCGGCTTTGAGGGAATTGGAGCAGATCAGCTCTGCAAACAGGGGACTTTGATGGGCAGGGGTACGTTTTTCCGGCTTCATTTCTATCAGGCGAACTGGCACACCCATTTCCGCTGCCTGCCATGCAGCCTCACAACCAGCAAGACCTGCCCCGATAACGGTCAGCTCCATGGATAAACTCCTTTCCCTCACTCTTCGTCCTCCTGCACCTTCTCATAACCACAGTCCGGCGTAATACAGTAGAACTTAGGATGTTTCCCCTTCTTTTTCAGCAGCGTTTTGCCACAGCGGGGGCACTTCTCCATGGTGGGCTCGTCCCAAGAAACGAAATCGCAGTTGGGGTACTCGCTGCATCCATAGAACACGCGGCCCCGCTTTGTCTTTTTCAGCACTACTTTTCCGCCGCACTTGGGACACTCTGCGCCGGTCTCGTGGACGATCTTCTTGATATTTTTACATTCCGGGTATCCGGAACAGGCAATGAACTTTCCATAACGGCCAAACTTTACTACCATGGGACGGCCACATTTTTCGCAGATCAAATCAGTCTGGTCTTCCTTAAGGGTAATTTTGACCCCTTCCATTTCGGTTTTTGCCTTTTGCAGGGTTTTATCAAAATCATCGTAGAAGCTGTGCAACGTCTCTACCCAGTTTTCTTCGCCGCTTTGTACTTTATCCAAATCGCTTTCTACCTGAGCGGTAAACTTCACATTCACAATCTTTGGGAAGCGTTCCTTCATCAGCTGGGTTGTAACTTCTCCCAGCTCGGTGGGTTTGAATGCCTTGCCCTCTCGCACCACATATTCGCGTCCGGTAATGGTGGAAATAGTGGCAGCATAGGTGGAAGGACGGCCAATACCGTTCTCTTCCAGCGCTTTAATGAGGGAAGCTTCGGTGTAACGGGCAGGCGGCTGAGTGAAGTGCTGGTTGCCAGCCAGTTCCTTTTTGCGCAGAGGCATATCCTGTTCTAAAACAGGAAGGGCGCCGGTTTCCTCGCTCTCCTCGTCCTTTCCCTCTACATACAGCACCGTAAAACCGTCAAAAGTAACGGTATAGCCGGAAGCCTTGAACAGATAGCCGTTGGCGGTAATATCTGCCTGGGTGGTGCTTTGCAGGCAGTTTGCCATCTGACAGGCTACAAACCGTTCCCAGATGAGTTTATACAGCTTATATTGATCGTTGGTCAAGCTGGACTTTACCTCTTCCGGGGTCAGACGCACATTGGTGGGACGGATAGCCTCGTGGCCGTCCTGTGCTCCAGCGCGGGTCTTATACTGCCGGGGTTTTTCCGGCACATAGCGGTCACCCCAACGTTCACGAATATAATCGGCGGCTTCTTTTACTGCATCCTCAGACAGACGCAGGGAGTCGGTTCTCATGTACGTGATGAGACCCACTGCGCCCTGGCCCTCAATTTCCACGCCTTCATACAGCTCTTGAGCGGCTTTCATGGTACGCCGTGCTTGGAATCCCAGCTTGCGGGAAGCCTCCTGCTGCATGGTAGAGGTACTGAAAGGCGGTGCCGGAGATTTACGGCGGCTACCCTTTTTCAACTTGGCAACCCTAAACTGAGCATCCTCCAGCTTGGCCAAAATAGCGTCGGCTTCTTCTTTATTGGAAATTTTGATCTTATTTCCCGCTTCATCCCCATAGAAAGAGGCAGGGAACGCCTTGCGCCCACCCTTAGGAATCAGCTTGGCGTCAATAGTCCAGTATTCCTCGGGCTTAAAGGCACGGATCTCCTCTTCCCGATCCACTACCAGACGCACTGCTACCGACTGTACACGTCCGGCAGAAAGCCCCCGGCGAATGACTTTGGCTAGGAACGGGCTGAGCTTATAGCCCACCAGCCGGTCCAGAATACGCCGGGCCTGTTGGGCGTTCACTAAATCCAAATCAATGGAGCGGGGATGCTCCATACCGTTGGCAACGCCGGTTTTGGTGATCTCATTAAAAGTCACTCGGTTTTCTTCATTGATATCCAGCCCCAAAATATAGGCCAAGTGCCAAGAAATAGCCTCTCCTTCCCGGTCAGGGTCGGTTGCAAGATAAATGCCGTCGCTTTTTTCAGCAGCGGCTTTGAGTTCATCCACCAGCTTTTCTTTGCCTTTAATAATAGTGTACTTAGGGGCAAAATCATGCTTTACATCCACACTCAACCGGTTTTCCGGCAAATCGCGAACGTGACCCATGGAGGCTACCACTTCATAGCCGGGTCCCAGATATTTTTTAATGGTTTTCGCCTTAGAAGGCGACTCCACAATAACAAGCTTTGACACAGGTTCTTCACCCATCCTTTGCATACTTGATCTTCTGTTCTGTTAAAAAGGATTATATCATAAATCTCTTGCAAAATACATGATAAATTGTATGGCGTAAGCCTTGTGAAAACCGCCCGCCGCAGGACGGCTTTCACAGGGATTACCCTTTTTTGGCATATCGCCCTCCGGAAAAGGATTGCACTTTCCCAGAAAGTTCTAATTCGGTAGCAGCTTGAAACAGCTTTTTAACAGGTATTTTTAGCCGATAAGCTAGTTCCTCCGCCGAAACCGGCTGCGCTGTGAGGGACTGATACAGGGAGACCGCTTCGGGTGAGAGTGAGGATAAAGACTCTTCTTTAGGTACAGAAGGCTCTACTGGCAAGTCAGAAAAAGTAGGGATACCTTGGATTTCCTCTTCCGCAGGTTTTTGCCGGAAAGTACTGATCGGCTCTCTAGGCGGCACAGTACAAGCCGGGAAACGGCCAGTATATTCCGTTAAAATATCCGCCGCGCAGGAAACCGGCTTTGCTCCATCCCAAATCAGTTGGAGTACTCCTTCAGAATTTTTCCGCCAAGAATCCACCATCAGGACAAATATATCCCGGTCTTGTTCAGTTGCGTGTTTCGCCGTAATCATAGTACCGCTTTTAATAACAGCCTCTGCCACCAGTACCCCGCAGCTCAGGCCGGAAATAATACGGTTCCGGATTAGAAAATGCCATTTCTGCACTTCTGTTCCCGGAGCAAATTCAGAAACCAGCGCACCATGACGGGCGATTGCTTCTCGCAGCTTTTGGTTAGATTTTAGGTAAGGATAGTCAATGCCGCAGGCCAAAAGCGCTACCGTTTTTCCTCTGGAATCCATAGCCCCTAAATGAGCTGCCGTATCAATACCCATCGCACCGCCGCTAACTACCACTGCTCCAGCTGCACCCAATTGACGGCAAAGGATGCGGACAGCGGCAAGCCCGCCCTGAGAAGTATCCCGAGAGCCCACTACAGCAATCGACGGAAGATCATCCACTGCCGGAAACTCCCCCACATAATAAAGCACCGCCGGAGGATTCGTGATCTGGCGCAAACATTCCGGATATTCGCGGCTATCCGGTGTCAACATCTTCTGCCCTAGCTTGGTGGCTCTTTCCGCAATTTTCAGGCAACGCTCTCCTGTAAATTCTTGAAAGCGCTCCATTTCCCGCTGGGTAAATAGTCCCTCTTCATTTTCCAAAAAGGAACGGCTGGAAAACCATCTCTCCAGATCGGGGTGACGACGGTATGCCTCCATGGGCTTATTACTACCATATCCCAATGCTTGCTGTAAACGAATCCAACACAAAAGACGGTGATCCATATCAAATTCCTCCCTGCTCCCTCATCATCTCCCACATAAGGATAGCAGAGGAAGACGCAGCATTTAGCGATTCTGCACGGCCTGCCATAGGAATTGTCACACGATGAGAGCAGGCGCGGATTGTTTCTGGCAACAAACCATTTCCTTCATTCCCCACCAGCAAGACGGAACCTTGTGGGAAATCACACTGGGTCACCTTTTCCGCAGAGGCGTCTGGCACTGCTGCAAAAGTGGTAAATCCCTGACCATGAAGGGCAGAAGCTGTCTCCGAGAAAAACGGCGCTTCATAAAGGGGAAGGCGAAACACAGCCCCCATCCCAGCTCGAAGAACTTTTGGGCTAAAGGGATCGCAGCATTTTCCAAGTAAAAACAGACCGGAAATTCCCAGGGCTTCCCCGGTACGCATCATAGCACCCAAGTTTCCCGGGTCCTGAATATTTTCCACTGCCAAATATTTACCCTGTACCGGAGCCTTTTCTGCCGGAAGCAGCGCTGGAAGACGACACACCGCATAAACTCCTTGACTAGTTTTGGTTGCGGAAAGCATTTCTGCCGCGTGGGGTTCCAAGGTAAAAACTTCCTTTGCCCACTTTTGCAGGGGGTGAAGATACTCACTATATTTTTGCTCTGCTTGAGGGACATAAAAAAGCCGCTCTACCGGAATGCGGCTACGAAAAGCATCATAACAGAGGCGAGCCCCTTCCACGACAAAAAGGCCCTGTGCTCTCCGCTCTTCAGCGGAACGCACGAGCCTGACCGTCTCCTTTAGCAGCTCATTTCTGCGGCTTGTGATATGTGTGACCATAGGATCTCTCCTGTTACTCTAAACTGTGAAAAGATGCGCCCGGAGCCAGAAAGCTCCGAGCGCACTAACAGCCTATTAGAGAGCAGCCTTAGCCTGCTCGACCAGAGCCTTGAATGCGGCTTCGTCAGCAATGGCGATCTCGGACAGCATCTTGCGGTTCAGCGTGATGCCAGCCTTTTTCAGGCCGTTCATAAAGGTGGAATAGTTCATGCCGTTCATCTTGCAGGCAGCAGAAATACGAGTGATCCACAGACGGCGAAAATCTCTCTTTCTGTGCTTACGGCCGATGTATGCATAATTGCCGGACTTCATGACAGCCTGCTTTGCCATCTTGAAGTGTCTGCTCTTGGAACCCCAATAGCCCTTAGCCAGCTTCAGAACCTTTTTTCTTCTCTTGCGGGTCATCAACGCGCCTTTTACACGTGCCATTTCTTATACCTCCAACTAAATTATAGGAATCAGTGAGTCAAAATCTTATTTGTAGGGCAGGAGTCTCTTTACCTGACGCACATTGGTCTTATCAGCAACCGTAGTGCCACGCAGAGCACGCTTAGTCTTACGGGTCTTACCGTGGCCATTGAGCAGGTGGCTCTTGTTGGCGTGTGCGCGAATGACCTTACCATTTTTAGAAATCTTGAAGCGCTTTTTAGCGCCGCTGTGAGTCTTGATTTTGGGCATGACTGCTCCTCCTTAGATGTGTTGTTATTTGACGGGCTTGGGGGCCAGGAACATAAGCATATTTCTTCCCTCAAGCTTCGCCGGCTTTTCAACATTGGCAAACTCTGCGCAGGCCTGTGCAAACCGGTTCATGGTATCATAGCCATGCTCGGGATGCCCCATCTCACGGCCGCGAAACCGGATGGAGACCTTCACCTTATTGCCCTCTTCCAAAAAGCGTTTTGCGTGACCCATCTTGGTATTAAAATCATGGGTATCAATGTTGAGAGAAAGACGGATTTCCTTGATTTCCACCACGCGCTGGTTCTTTCTAGCTTCTTTTTCCCGCTTGGCCTGTTCAAAACGGAACTTGCCGTAATCGATGATCTTGCACACCGGAGGCTTTGCCTGGGGCGCAATTTTTACCAGATCCAAATTGCGGGCATAGGCCTTTTCTAGTGCCTGGCTGGCAGGCATGATGCCCAATTGAGAGCCATCGGAATCAATAACGCGGACTTCTTTATCGCGGATCTCTTCGTTGATCTGCAGTTCCTTGTTGCTAATGGGTAAGCACCTCCAAAACACGTAGTCATCAAAACAAAACCACGGACAGATGCGCTCTGTCCGTGGTTCAATGCTCAAGAAACACACAAGGCACATTGGCCCTGCTCTTCTCTCCTATTGACCCGTGACAGACAAAACCCCACAGGTGAGAACGCACACTGTTCTTCTTTGTTTTACCTGAATTATTATACCCGTCCTTCCTGAATTTGTCAAGAAATATTTTTGCGGCAGGTATAAAAATCTTTTACTAGCTCAGAATACCATATATCCCCAGAAAATTCAAGTTTGGGAGGCAAACTTCATGATTATTTCCTTTGTACGCACTGTGCTGCTGTACATAGTCATTTTATTGGCGGTACGGCTCATGGGCAAACGGCAAATCAGTGAATTACAGACTTCGGAATTGGTAGTGACCCTGCTTATCTCCGACATTGCAGCCATTCCCATGCAGGACACCGGCCAACCTTTAGCCAGCGGTTTTATTCCCATCGCCGTACTGGTAATGTGTGAGATCGCTATTTCTGTCTTTATGCTAAAAAGCGGGAAGTTCCGCCGTCTGGTGTGCGGCAAGCCCATTGTACTGATCGACAACGGAAAAATCCAGCAACAAGAAATGAACCGCCTGCGCTTGAGCATCGAGGATCTTTTTGAGGAGCTGCGGGAAAAAGACGTATTCTCTATCAACGACGTTGCCTGGGCCATTATGGAGACAAACGGCAAATTGAGCATCATAAAAAAACCGGAAAAGGATTCTCCAACGAACCAACTTTTAGGACTCTCCCCGCCAGACACCGGCATGGAAGTGGTAATCATCAGCGATGGGGAATACTCTGACTCTTCCCTGCGGTTGTGCGGCAAAAACCGGCAATGGGCTCAGGAAATCCTAAAACGCCGCGGGATCTTTCCAAAACAGATCTTTATTATGACCGCCAATTCTAATGGGGATTACACCATCATTCCCCGGGAAAATATGGGTCTTCCCACCATGAAAGGAGGAAATACCTGATGAAACGCCTCTGGGTATCCGCTTTTCTTCTGGTGTTGCTGTTATCTCTCTGTTCCATTGGTTCTTATACTGCTTCCGCTTCCTCCTCTTCCCTGACGGTTCAACTCAACCGGCTAAAATCTGAAATTCATCAGGGAAACACCTCTACAGCCCTGGCTATCAGTCAGAATCTACAGCGTCAATGGGAGCTGGAACACCGTCGTCTCTGTACCTTTATGCCCCACGATGACCTTGCTCCCATCGGAGAAACGTTATCGGAACTCCCTGCCCTTATTCGCAGCGAAGAAATAGGCCTACTGGAATCTCGGTGCGATCTAGCCAATGCACTGTTAGAACAACTGGCAGAGGGAGAGACTCTTACACTGGATAATCTTCTTTAACTTCTTCCTTGGCTTTCTCCCCACGGAGAAAGCCAATGCCGTACATCATGATCTTTTCTGCCATATCTGCCATTTCCTCAGCACTGGTATGCATTCCCTCTGCTAACCATCGCTCCAGCATTCCGATACATCCTGCACTAACGAAGGCATAGTAGTATTCCAGCTGCCGGGGAGTGGCTCCTTTAAAAAAGCGTTGATACGATTCCACATAGTTGTCCCTGCCGATACGAATGAGCCGGGCGGCAAATTCTTTATCTCCAAAAGGCCCCAGAGTGACCGTACAAATATCTGCATTCTCCTTGAGACACTGGAAAATCCCGGCGGTGATTTTCACTGGCGTCATGTCTTCCTCATGAACTTCCAACAAAGGTTGTAGAGCCTGCTGGAAATCTTCCAACATCTCTTCCTCCATTTTCTTCATTAGATCGTAAATATCGGTATAATGGGAATAGAAGGTTCCCCGATTGATTCCCGCTGTCTCACACAGCTCCTTTACGGAGATACTCTGGATAGGCTTATTACGGAGAATCTCTGTAAAAGCACGACGGATAAGCATTTTTGTTACTCGGATACGATGGTCGCTTTTGGGCATTTGTCCCCTCTCCTTTCTAAAACTTTTATGAATGGAGGGAAAAAAGCAACAAGCATTGTACATTTTGTTCAATAACTTTTCAATAGCTTCAAATGTGATGATTGCTGCCCCTGTTACAAAAGATTATAATACAGTTAGAGAGGTATTTCAACACCGTGTTGATTATTGTTTCCCTTTGCACCTAAAGGAGGTAAGGCAAATGAAAGGGATCTATATTGTAACCGGGGCCCGAGGTCATCTGGGAAGCACCCTGCTCCGGCTCCTTCAAAATACAGATGCAGAAATTCGAGGACTGGTTCTGCCACAAGAAGCAGTCAAAAATCACCACAATATTCGATACTATATTGGAGACGTACGAGACCCTGACAGCCTGCGCCCCCTGTTCGAAAATACCCACGGGCTACCGGTATGGGTCATCCACACTGCCGCTATTGTGGATATTTCAGAAGAGGTTTCCCCACAACTTTATGCGGTAAATGTGGAAGGAACTCGAAACCTACTCTCCCTTTGCCGGGAATATGGGGTGCAACGACTCCTCTACGTCAGTTCTGTCCATGCCATCCCGGGAAGAGACAAAACCTCTGTGCTCACCGAGGTTTCCAGCTTCTCCCCCAACGATGTGGTGGGCGGCTATGCCAAAACCAAAGCCCAGGCCACCCAGTTGGTGCTGGATGCTGCCGCTCAGGGTCTGAATGCAGTGGTAGTACATCCTTCTGGGATTCTGGGACCTTATGAGGCTTCGGGAAATCATCTGGTACAGCTGGTGGGCGATTACATTCACGGTAAACTGCCGGCCTGTGTCACCGGCGGATATGATTTTGTAGATGTGCGGGATGTGGCAAAGGGCTGCCTATCGGCCTTAGAAAAAGGACGCAGCGGACAATGTTATATCCTTTCCAACCGGCATTATGAGATTCGGGAGGTGCTCTCTATGGTGCGCCGCTTAGGCACGGGAAAGCGCCTGCCGGTATTGCCGGTATGGATGGCAAAGAGCGCGATCCCCTTTATGCAGCTTCATGCCAAACGCACTCACCAGCGGCCGTTATTTACTCGATATTCTCTCTATACCCTTCACAGCAACGACCGTTTTTCCCACGATAAAGCCACTGCCGAGTTGGGCTATCGTCCCCGGGATCTGATGCAGACCCTGCGGGATACTATTTTCTGGCTAAAGCATCGGGAAGCCTGTTCCAGCAAAACATAAATTATCGCATAAAAAAGCTCCTGCAAACGGCTCTTTCCATTTGCAGGAGCAATTTTTATGCGATTTTATTTGGTGCGTCCGATATCACGGCGATAATGAGCGCCGTCAAAATGGATTTTCTCCAC